>CAMYKF010000175.1 GCA_947258905.1 uncultured Pirellulaceae bacterium
CTCGCCTGGCGAAGTTCGATTCCGCTGACAGGCCGGGTCGTCGACGGGATGACAGGGCGGCCCGTTGCAGGTGCTCAGATTGTCGTGCTGGGTGACCGGGCTGGAACGCGCACGGACGAGGGTGGCGGTTTTGTGTTGTCCGATTTTAGTCCGTTGGCGAAAGAAGCCTGGGCGGCGGCACCGGGGTACGAGCCAACTTCCCTGGCGATCGTCTGGCCCCCCACCAAGCCGATGGAATTCGAATTGTTCACTGGTTCTCAGGTCGTGCAGGGGCATGTCTGGAACGAATCCGGAAGGCCGATCGAAGGTGCCGTGGTGCGGCTGCGGCTGCAGCAGGGCTGGGATCCGGAGGGGATTACCGACAGCAGCGGGTATTTCGAGATCCCGGGGGTTCCCAGCGACAAACAGCAGCTTTATCCCACGGTCACCCACACAGACTATGTGGCCCAGGACCGTTTCAGCCTGGATCTTGATCCCAGCGGTGTCACGAACGTCGAGTGGAAGTTGCCGGCAGGTGCCGTTGTGACTGGCCACGTGATCTCCAGCGAGGATGAACGTCCGCTAGCGGGCATCACGATCACAGCAGGTAGGGATCGGTTTGCGTGCAATCGCGTCAGTCCGCAAGCGATCACCGACGCGGCAGGCCGATTTCGACTGACTGCTGTTCCTTCCGGACCGGTGCTCGTGCACGCGTTCAGTGATCGCTTCGCGCCGGCAATGCAAACGATTACGACTCAGGTGGGAAGACCCGTTCAGGCTGATTTCAAGTTGCGACCGGGCCAGGCGGTGACGGGAACCGTCACAGATCCCACGGGAAAGCCGCTGAGCGATGTATGGCTGGTGACCGATACGTGGAACGGCGCGCGCATGTTCCTCCGTGAAACGCGGACGGGCGTCGATGGGACTTTCCGTCTCGAACAGATGCCGGATTCCCCCGTTGAGGTCGATGTGGTGAAGCGCGATTTTGTCAGCAACCGCAGGGTGGCAATGATTGGCGGCGAACACCACGACCTCGTCCTCGCTCCCGTGACCGCGCATCAGGTCAGGATTCGCCTGGCTGACAGGGATTCGATTCCCGTTGATTTGGAAATCCACCAGGGGCACCAATGGACGGGAAGAGATCAGATTTCCTGGAGCCAGGATTCCTATCTCCGGCGGAATTATGATGCTTCAAGCGGGATCTTCACCATCCGTAATGATGAACGCTCTTCCGCGCAGATATTTTGGCGGTTTCGTGCACCCGGCTACCAGGAAGCTGTGATGAGCGAACCTGACCCGGACGATGGGCCGCAGGAATTCGACATTATCCTGGAGCAGGCCGATACGGTACGTGGTCGCATCGTGGCTGCCGACTCGGGTGAGCCGGTGGCGGACGTGATGGTCGCGCTGGTCAACAAGGATGATCGACTCCGTGTTGATCACTACGTCGATTTCAAGCATCCGGCCGAGGGGTTTGAGGAGTTCACGGGTCTCCAAGCACGGTCCGGAGCTGACGGAACGTTCGAACTTCCCGTGACGGATGTTGTCGAGGAATCCGACCTGGTCCTGGCGAAAGTGGACGGCGGCTTTCTGTACCTGGCGGGTGCCGCCCAGTTCTTGCAGCTTGATGAACTCGTGCTGCCGTTTCCCGCGCAGGGGACGGTCCAAGGTTATGTCCGCGTGGCCGGGGAACCCATGGTTGGAGAGCCGGTTCACTTGGCCTGGGTGCCCCAGATCGGGCACCGCGATGCCTGGGATCTGCCCTATGGTGTCGGGGGCCAAGTCACCACCGATGCCGAGGGGCGATTCCGCTTTGCGGGCCTCGGACCGGGACGCTATCGTCTCAGCCGTGTGCGTGCCTTCGATCGTCCGGGCGGTGGTGGAATGTCGATGTACCTCAACGGCGAAGAGTTTGTGCTGTGCCCGGGCAACACCGTCGAGCATGACTTGGTGCAGCCGGCAGGCCAGACGCTCACTGGCCAGACCGTCGACACGGATGGTGAACCATTGGGCGGCTGCATTGTTAGCATTATGAAAGCGAATGAACCGACGCAGCGGACAGATGCCACGTGTACCGATGCGGAGGGCCGATTCGTTATCCCGCATCTGCCCGCTGGAGAGTATCAACTCACGGCCGACCACTACGTCGCGACAGACCGTTCTGCCTGCGGGTTGGGCAATCGGGATTTTCGCGGTTCAGCGTTGGCTAAGGTAGACGCCGATCTCGCTGAACAAGTGCCCGTGACGATCAAACTCGCCCATGACTCGGCTGGCCGCGGTGTTCACCAGGCGGTCTCGTTAGTGGGTACCATCCCGCCCGACTTCACCGCTCAACCGCTTGATGCCGAGCAGCCGTTCCATCTTGCTGAGCAGTGGGGCAAGGTGGTGGCGATCGATTTCTGGGCGACGTGGTGTGGGCCCTGCATGGCGATGATGCCAGAAATGAAGCGCATTTACGAAAAATACCGAGACGGTGACGATGTGGTGTTCATTACGGTGAGTCTGGACCAGAACGAAGCGGCACTGCGTAAAGCCAGGGAAGGGTTGGAGTTGGAGTTTCCAGTTGTTTTCAGTGGCGAGGGGAATGGAGACGCAGTCGCTCGATCGTTTGGCGTGTCGAGCCTACCGAGTTCATTTGTCATTGGGCGGGACGGCCGCTTTGCCGCCGACCGAGTGCAGGGTGCACAGCTTGCCGCGGCGATTCGCGCCGCCCTCGACGCGCCGATGGATCCGGCCTATGCGGTGGGGAGTCGACCCGCGCGATTGACGGTGCAACTGATTCTCGACGACCAGCCAGGATTGCCCGGCGCAAAACTGCAGCTGCAGGCCACAGACGTTGACGGTGCCGTCGTGCGTGCGGATGAGTTCAACGTGCCAGGCCAGACTGGGCAGATCGTATGGTTGTATCCAGATTTGGCCGCTGGCGGACGTGTGACCGTCTCGGTGGCAGCAGAGGGTGTGGCCCCGCAGGAGCAAACGCTGCTGCCTGAGCGGCACGAAAACAATCTACAGTTCACGTTCCACAGCTCCCGAGCCCTCACGGGCACGGTCAGCGCTGACGATGGAGCCACACCGGCCGTGGGAATGAAAGTGACTGCAACGCGCGTCGATGGATTCCAGAGATCCGCGGTGACCGGCGATAGGGGCGATTTTGAAATCGCGCTGTTGCCGGGTGCGTATTTCCTGGGTACGGAACCGACCGACGAGCTGGCGGCTGTGGCGGGTAACGCGCTGCGCGTGGAAGTGCCCGAGAAGACCGATCCGGATCCCGTGGATGTGCCAGCCTGTCGCGTTGTCTCTGTCCGTGGCACGGTTGTGGATGGTCATGGTAAGCCAGTCCCCGGTGCGCAGGTTGCGACCACCGTAAATCGGAATCGTGTTACGACAGATGAACGAGGAGCATTTGAAATGGGTGGTATCCCGTCGTTGGGAACCGTGCGACTCTTGGCGACCAGCGATGGTGTCTCTGGCATGATTACGCTGGAGGACGTCGACAGGAACGTATCGCAGCAACTGGTGCTCGGCGCAGGGATGGGATCAGGCAACGACTTTTGCCTGGGGCAGTCTATTCCTGCGCTGGCCGCGATGACGCTGGCTGAAGGTGAGCCGATTGATTGGCATCCTGCGAAGCAGCGCAGCACGTTGTTGGTTTTTGCTGCGCTCTGGCATCCGGCCGCTGAGGCCTTCTTGGAAGCATCTGTCTGCTGGTCCCAAGAGAACGACGCTGAACTGACTGTCGTGAGTATCGACTGGTCGCCGCGCCAGGCTGCTCGCGCGGCGGCCGCTCTCGATTTGGCAGGCCGGGCTGCTGAAATCTTGTATGCTGGTCCCGGTGGACTCGACTTGCACGAAAAATGGTCCCTGGTGCCGCCGGTGCAGGCTTTCGTGATCTCCCCGGAAGGCAAGCTGCTCCAGCGTCCGGACCCTCTTGAGCTGCCATAGCTTGACGCCCCCGCCACTGGAATATGGCCTCTCAATGAGCGATTCTCCCTGGTAGAATGGTTGGAAATCAAAATTCCTATCAGCGATATTCAAAATGGGTGGCCTCTATTTTGATCCTAATCGACGGGCAGCGCCCTTTCAGAACAATCAATGCCAATGAGTCCAAAATGTTGCAGATTGCTGTCGGAGCGTCAGGCCGATACAATATGGCCAGAATCGTGTATGGCATTCGTGATTGCTCATGTCATGCGAGCGTCAGCGATCGGATGCACGCGAGGCGGGCTTGCGCGCGGCTTCAAATGGACGATCATGCGTCCCGCCTGCGTGATCCGTGACGTTCTGTCGCTGAATTAATGAACTCCTACGACAAATTGCGTCCATGGACGGACATCGAATCCTGCGAATGCGAAACGATTTCGTCGCTGGTACTCGTCGACATGTTGACGGACAACCCGATACATTGTGGTTTCTGTCGATGCGAGGTTGATCCCGAACGGATCGAACTGACAACCGATGAAACCGAATCCATTGCTGACTGGTTCTCTGCATCAAACGCTTTATACCGACTATGGCTTCATTCTGGCGAGTACGAAAACTACGCGAAGGAACGACTGCTTGACCCCAACGGCCAAGTCAATATAGAAGGTCGACAGATCGCACGGGAAATCTCGGCAAGAATCCCGACACAGATGTGGTTCTTTCATGACACTGATGACGGCGAGCCAACGAAGTGCCCGGTCTGCTGCAATGCACTGGATACCAATGTTAAATGGGGAGCAGGTCAATGCCAGACTTGCCATATCCACATCTGACGATCGCGCATGAGCGAGGCAGAGCCAGACAGTGGCCCGAGCGTCGGATCAGCTAATATCTAAATAATGAATGGTCCTTGGCCGCCGTCGAATTGCCGTAAATGTTAGCTCATCGCGGTAGACGCTATTTCTTCATTCGCACGAATGCGCACTGATCTTGCAGCTGATTTACTTGCCTTCAGGCCATCATTGCCGGTGCGATCAAAACTGCTTTATGGCAACAGAATTTCAGAAGCCACGCCCCACGGGCAGGCGCGCTCCAGTCTATCTAAAACTTGAAAACACTCCTCGCCACCCCGACAGCGCACAGCAACCCCCTGCATTCGCAGCATCAACGCGCCGCGACCTTGAGGGTACAGGACTACAGTACCTATGAGCCCGTTATTACGACTGGGATAAATCGGCCATCGTCCAGTCCCTGACCGATCGGTCCAGGAGGGTAGTGTTTCTCGACGACGGT
>CAMYKF010000176.1 GCA_947258905.1 uncultured Pirellulaceae bacterium
GCGTGCATCCGATCGCTGCTCCAGCCAACCCATACTTGCAATCGCAGGTCAATTCCAATTGCAGGTCAAGTCTCTCGTAAGTTTGCTGCGACGCGGTGCCCTGTCCGTCTGCTGGTTCACAGGACTTCCCTGGGTCTCCACACATCCAGCAATTCGGCAGTCGAGTGGTCATTTAGCTGCGTCCACTGAAATTCCGGATCGAATCCGAGGACTGCGATCGCGGCGGTCGGCAAGGTCTCGTACTGTCCGCTTAACTGCCACGTCCAGACTTCAGAGCCCGGATTGTGTGACACGACCATCAACCGCGAGTATTGGTCGCCGTATGTGGAGACCGCTTCAAGATAGTCGTCGGGGCCGGCGTGGTAGAGTTGCCGGGCTGTCTGAATCTCGATCTCACCGCCGCAACCCTCGACAAACAGCCTGGCAGTTTGCAGAGCGCGTTTGGCAGTTGACGAAAGGATTAAATCCGGCAGACATTCGTGTTGTGCAACATATTGGCCCATCCGCGGCGCATTGTCCTTGCCACGCGGATTGAGCGGTCGATCGTGATCGGCCAGTGATTCGTCTTTCCAGCTGGACTTGGCATGTCGCATGATCAGGAGTTGTTTCATCAGTATGCCCAGGGTTTGGCGGGGTGACAGGTGGTCCTTGACGGCTCCGGGTAATACGGCAATTTCAAAATGAATTCGGGCAGAATCGCCGATATCGCCTTCTCACATGGTTGAACTAGTGAGAAAATAATGGTTTGTGAACAGCTATCCAACCGGTCTTTCCTTACCGCATGAACCCGGAACGCGCGCGAATTCAGGCCGACCTGCGAGGACTCATCGAGGGGGAGGTGCTCTGTGATGATTTGTTTTTACAAATGTATGCCACAGATGCCAGTATCCTGCAGATGCAACCAATGGGGGTCGTGCGTCCCCGCTCGATCGATGACGTGGTGGCGATCGTGCAGTATGCGGCGGAAAACCACTTGCCAGTGCACGCCCGGGGCAGCGGTTCCAATGTTGTCGGAGCGGCTCTGGGCAAAGGACTGATCATCGATTTTTCGGTGCATCTGCGTCGCATCACCAGCGATGGCGATGATCAGGTGCGGGTCCAGCCTGGCGTGGTCCTGGCGAATCTGAACCGCTTGCTGGCCAAGCGGGACATGATGTTCGGGCCGGACCCGGCAAAACGCAGCGTGACCACCATGGGCGGCGTGATTTCCATGGATGCCACTGGCAGCCACTGGATGAAATATGGTTCGCCACGCCAAAAGATCCGAAAGTTGCAGGCCGTACTGGCCGATGGCAGTCTGGTGGAACTCGGCGCCCAGGCCGGCTCCTTTCCAGCGGCCCGCCGAATCGCCGATCAGGTGGAATTGATTTTGGCCCGCCGTCAGCAGTTGATCACGGAGTTGCTGCCCGACACCCGCACCAATCACGCTGGATACAACCTGACGAACCTGACGCGGGAAGGTCGTCTGGACCTGACCCAGCTGGTGGCAGGCAGTGAGGGCACACTGGCCCTGATCACCGAAGCGACGCTCGAGATTCAGCCACGCCCCCAGCATCGCGGAGCCGTGTTGCTGTTTTTCGATCAGCTGCAAGTGGCCGCCAACGCTGCGCTGGAAGTGCTGGATAGCGATGTTGCCGCCTGCGATTTGCTGGATCGCCGACTGCTTTCGCTGGCTCGAACGGTCGATCGGCGTTTCGAAAAACTGATTCCTGCCGAGGCCGAAGCCATGGTGCTGGTCGAGTTGCAGGATGACGATGCCAGGGACTTGCGACTGAACGTGCAAAACCTGGCAGATCGCATGACACGAAAACGACGTCTGGCGTTTGATGCCCGCACCACGTGTACGGACGAGGAGCGCGATTTGTACTGGCGGATCGTGCGTCGCGGCATTCCCATTCAATTTGGCATAAAAGGCGATCGTCAGCCCCTGCCCTTCGTCGAGGACATCGCACTGGCTCCGCAGTTGATTCCCGACTTTCTGGCGGACGTGTACGCCATTTTGAACGAGTGCGAGGTCACCGCATGTTTGTTCGCTCATATGGGTCAGGGCGTTATCCACCTGCGTCCGCAATTGAATCTGACCGATGAGGCAGACGTGGCACTCATGCGCGAGATATCCAACAAGTTGTATACGCGTGTGATCGAATTGCGTGGCAGTATCAGTGGTTCACGCGGTGACGGGATCATTCGCACCGGATACCTGCGTCGGCAATACGGACGACTTTACGACGTATTTGGCGAAATCAAGCGGGAGTTCGACCCGCAGAATATTCTCAATCCCGGCAAGATCGTGGATTCACCACCGCTGGATCCGATGACCTTGTTACGCACTTCGGTTCCCGCCAGCAGTCCGGTGAAGGACGATCCGGCAACCACCAATGGCAATGTCAAACGCCGTTCGGGAAAATCCGGCGATGGCAAATTGACGGTTTTGCAGCCGCAACTGGATTGGCAGTTGGACGAGTTGGCCACTACGGCGCGGGATTGCAATGGCTGTGCCCGCTGCCGCACGGCATCCCCGCAGGAACGGATGTGTCCGATATTCCGACTGGCTCCGCGCGAAGAAGCCGCCCCGCGCAGCAAGGCCAATTTGATGCGAAACCTGATCAGTGGCGAGATCGATCATCAGCAGCTTAATACTGCCGAACTCAAGGCGATTGCCGACTTGTGCGTCAACTGCCACCAGTGC
The DNA here is from genome assembly GCA_947258905.1 of uncultured Pirellulaceae bacterium. Lineage (GTDB taxonomy): Bacteria > Planctomycetota > Planctomycetia > Pirellulales > Pirellulaceae > CAJQPP01. Next base: position 2,690 of record CAMYKF010000176.1, read on the forward strand.
CGTCTGGAATGCCCGGCCGGCGTGGACATTCCCAAATTGATGATCGAAGCCAAGGCCCAGCACGTTGCGGTCAACGGCTTGCGCATGTCGGAATGGCTGTTAACCCGACTGGATTTGCTGTATCGCGTCGCCAGTCGCGTGCCGCTGTTGACCAACTGGATCATTCAGAACCGCACGATGCGCTGGATGGTGGATCGCATGTTTGGCGTTGCCGAATCACGCAAGCTGCCGCGGTTTTCCAATCGGTCATTTCTCAAATGGGCAGCGCGAAATCGCCTGACCCAGTCATCCAAAAAGCGGCAGGACCGCAAGGTCCTGTATTTCGTCGATGCTTACGCCAACTGGAATGACATTGAATTGGGCCAGGCGACCTGTGCGGTGCTCAAGCACAACGGTTTCGAAGTGTTTGTGCCGCCCAACCAGCAGATTTCCGCGATGTCCATGATTTCGGCCGGTGTCATCGACCGGGCCAGGAAGATTGCCGCGCGGAACGTCGAGATGCTTGCCGAGGGTGTGCGGCAAGGCTGCCACATCGTGACTACCGAACCGTCAGCGGCCCTGGCCCTGAAGCATGAGTATCTGCATTTTCTTTCCGATGCCGACGCTCAAATGGTGGCCGATAACTGCAGCGACATCAGCAATTTTCTCTGGCAACTGCATTTGACCGGTAATCTGGAGCTGGATTTCAGTCCACTGAATTACAGCCTCGCTTACCATTTGCCTTGTCATCAACGGGCCTTGGGGCCTGTCGTCGCGGGTAAGAAGTTGCTGGACTTGATCCCCGGTTTGCAAGTGGAAAGAATCGAACACGGGTGTTCGGGCATGGCCGGTATTTACGGTCTTATCCGGCCCAATTACCGACGCAGTTTGCGGGCCGGACTTGGGCTGATCTCGGCAGTGCGGGCGCCACACGTCGTGGCCGGGGTTACCGAGTGCAGCACCTGCAAGATCCAGATGGAACAGGGCACGGCCAAACCGACGGTGCATCCCGTGAAAATCCTCGCCCTGGCGTATGGATTGATGCCTGAACTGGAAGACCTTTTTGAGCGCCGCAGCCAGCCGCTGGTGGTATCATGATCGATATCAATGTCGTATTGTTCGCACGGGCCCGGGAACTGGCTGGAGCTGATTCGATCAAGTTGACGCTTGACGACCCTGCTACGGTGGGCGATCTCAAGGCAGCCCTGTTGCAACAATACCCGGACCTCTCCACCCTGTTGCCGCATTGCACCATGGCCGTCGATCACGAATACTCGGACGACGATACGGCGCTGAGCAGCGGCTGCGAAGTCGGCTGCATTCCCCCGGTCAGCGGTGGCTGACTTCGACCAAAACGGATTTCCCTAACCAATACTGCCCGATTGATGATTCAGATTACTCGTGAGCCGATCGACTCGACCGCCGCGTTGCAACAGGTGGCTGACCCGGACTGCGGAGCCAACCTTATGTTCCTGGGTACCACCCGCCGCTGGACGGGCGAAACGGAAACGCTGGAACTGAATTACGAATGTTACCAGGAGATGGCAGAGAAGGAATTGCACAAGCTGTGCACCGAGGCCCGCCAGCGCTGGGATCTGCGTGGATTGTGCGTCGTGCACCGAATTGGCAATGTGCCGGTGGGTCAGGCCAGTCTGGCAGTGGCGGTCAGCAGCCCGCATCGCGGCGTAGCATTTGATGCCGCCCAATGGCTGATTGATACCCTGAAACAAGTAGTGCCCATCTGGAAACAGGAAGTCACCCGGCAGGGCGAGACGAGATGGGTGCACCCCGGCAGCGAGGTGAACCGATGAAACTGCTGGACCGTTTTGGGCGCGAACATACGGCGTTGCGGATCAGTGTCACGGATCGCTGCAACGTCCGCTGCTTCTACTGCATGCCGTCAGAAAACATCGAGTTTCTGCCACGGCCCGAGATTCTCACCTTTGAGGAACTGGCCCGTGTAACCGCTGTTTTTGCCCGCCTCGGGATCACCAAATTGCGACTGACCGGCGGTGAGCCGCTGGTGCGCAAAGACCTGCCCCAGCTGATCAGCCAGTTGCGGCGAATTCAGGGTATCGAGGAAATCGCGCTCACGACCAACGCGATTCTGCTGGCGGATCGGGCAGCCGCATTGCGTGACGCAGGGCTGGATCGCATCAACATCAGTCTGGATACGCTGGATCGTGAACATTTTGCCTCGATCACACGCCGCGACGAGCTGGATCGGGTATTACAGGGGATCGACGCGGCACAGGCTGCCGGTTTCACTGGCATGCGCATCAATGCCGTGGCAGTGCGGGGCATGATCGAATCGCAGATCGTGCCATTGACCAGGTTTGCGGTCGAGCGTGGCCTTAATCTGCGTTTTATCGAGTTCATGCCGCTGAATTCCAGCGGCCAATGGACCAGCGATGACGTCCTCAGCGGAAGTGAGATCCGTCGATTGCTGGAAAACGAATTCGGAAAACTCAATCCGGCGACTCGCAATGACC
>CAMYKF010000177.1 GCA_947258905.1 uncultured Pirellulaceae bacterium
TGGAAAAGCCTGGACAGCTGGTCCCGTCTGTCAGCTATAAGGGCAATCCGCAGTTTAACGACGATGGATCGATCGACCTGTTCTTCGGTCCCGATCGTCCTGCAGAGGCACCCGAGTCGAATTTCATCGGCACGAATCCAGGTGAAGGCTTTTTCGTCGTGATTCGCCTTTACAGTCCCGGCCAGGAATACTTCGACAAGACGTGGAAACCGGACGACGTCGTGAAGATCAAATGAGTTTTTTGCAACAGGACGAAGAGGATACAGATCATGAAACCCTTGAAACTTCTCCCGCTTTTGCTGATCGCTGCTGCGACCGTAATTCATCCGATAACGGCGCAAGAAACACTCAAAACTCGCATCGGCGAACTGAGTTTTACGCATGACTTTGCGAATGGGTATCCAACCAGTGCAACGCAGCAAAAGCTGTTCGACGAGCTCGACTTCCAGCGCGCCTGCCAAGCCTACATTTGGTCGATCCCGATCGTCTCCATGGCTCAATGGCAATACGCACACAACGAGCAATTGGGAGCCGCCAACGGACAAATTGTGCTGTGTGAAAGTTATGAAGATAAGGTTGGTGGGCTGACATACAACGCCACCACCCCTTACGCGCTACCGTTTATCGATTTGACCGACGGCCCCTGGATTGCCGTTATGCCAGAGGGTGAGGTGCGAGGCGCGGCTCATGACATGTGGCAAATCGGGATCACGCAAATCACTGAACCGGGAAAATACCTGTTTGTGAGGCCGGGGCAGGACGTGCCCGAGGGTGCTGAAGCGGCCGGGTATCGCGTGTTCTCGTCGCCCACCAACAGTCTGCTGCTGGGCATCCGTCTGATGCCCGTCGATCGCGACGATCGGATGAAACTGTTGGAACAAATCGAAATCTACCCATTGTCCGAACATGACAATCCGCAACCACGTGGCTATATCACTCCCGGTGGCAAGAAGTGGCTGGCAGCACAACCGCGCGGGATCACCTACTGGGAGCGGCTTGCTGACATCATCAACAGGGAGCCCGTGTTCGAACGCGATCGGTTTTTCCTGGCCATGCTGGCTCCGTTGGGAATCGAAAAAGGAAAGCCCTTTCGACCGACTGAACGGCAGAAGAAAATTCTGGAAGAGGCAAGCCTGGTTGGCGAAGCGATGGCCAAGGCGAATGATTTCTTTAATCCAAGAATTGCCGACGCCCACTACCTGGATGGGTCGCAGTGGGAATTCGCAACTGTTTGCCCGCCCGATCAGCGTCGCGAGCATTTTGATTCGCTGGATGGGCGGGCCGCATGGTTCTACGAAGCGGTTACCAACGACGTGGCCATGCACGGCCAAAAGACCGGCAAGGGCCAGGTTTACATGGCGACTTACAAGGACTCGGATGGCGATTGGCTGGACGGAGGCGTCAATTACTCATTAAACGTACCTGCCAATGCTCCGGCCGAAGCCTTTTGGTCCATCACCGTCTACGATGTCGACACGCGTTGCCTGATCCAGAACGAGCAAAAGATCGCCGATCGGTCTTCACGCATGGACCTGCTGGAAAACACCGATGGTTCTGTCACGATCTACGTCGGTCCCGACGAACCACAAGGCGATAAGGCGAGGAACTGGATTCCCACCGTTCCCGGAAAGGCCTGGTTTCCCTACTTCCGTCTGTATTCACCAACGCAACCCTTCCTGGATCGAACGTGGGTATTGCCGGATATTGAAAAAGCGCGCTGACATCGAATCGACGTATCCGTCATTGTGGCCGCCCACAACTGAGAGAGGCTAATTGACGCACGCAACAAGATTCGCCCATTTGCCGTGCGTCGTCGCACAATGTTAGACGAGATCAAATCATACCGGTTTTATGCGCCGGAATCGCTTGTCGCTAAATATGCCATGGAGGTCGTGGGCAACCAAGTTCGATTCCGATTACGAGTGGCGACATTTGGCGCGCCGATTGCCGCGGCTGGTTCAGTTCAGATCGACAGGTTGCTGAAACCAATGGCTATGTTTGTTCCAACCTGTTGCGCCCTAATCAGCCGGAGAAGTTGTCATGAGATTGACGCGTATCATCCATCTTGCCGTTGCCGTGTCGGTCGTGATCACTTCCGTCAGCAACCTACAGGCTCAGCAAGGCGATATCCCTCAGCAAAGTGAAGAAGAATTTCAGAGTTTGATGCCGATCACCGGAACCGTGGAGACTTTCTTCGGTGACTTCCAGCTCGACCACAGCTTTCCGGCGGTGGGTGAGGCGGACAAGATCTACGACCTGATGGACCACCAACGCGCCACGCAACTCTATTTGTGGGGTCTGCCGCTGGTGGGCATGACACGCTGGCATCAGGGCTACGTACAGGCTTACGAGGATTACGACTACAACACGTTGCTATCCGTGAAGAGATATAACGAGCGGCGTGGAGTCCTTACCGCCAACGAATCAACGCATTACTTCTGGGGATTTGGAAACACCAGCGATGCCGCAATGATCCTGGAAATTCCGGAAGGTCTCGCGGTCGGCATGATCAACGACATGTGGCAACAAGGTCCAACCGATCTTGGCGTCTTCGGACCTCATGCCGGAAGCGGTGATCGCCTCGTGATCGTCGGCCCCAACACACCCGCTGACAAAATTCCGGAACCGGCTGACGGGCAGGACATTCACCGCATCGACACGAACCAGGTTTACTATTTGATGCGGATGCTGGGCAAACCGGAGGACGTGGAAAAGGCAATCAATGAAGTCCGCATCTACAACTACGGACAGGAACCAACGGTTCATATTCTGGACGCGGGTGACAAGTTCGTGGCGATGTATCAGCCGCGTGGCCTGGCTTTCTGGGAAATGCTGCATCTGGCAATCAACAACGAAGTGGTTCAGGAACGTGATCGACATTTCATGTATTGGCTGAAGACGCTGGGAATCGAGAAAGGGAGACCATTCGAGCCCACCGAGCGACAAAGGAAGATTCTTGAAGATGGTGCCAGAACGGGTGAATTGATGGCCAAGGCACTGGTCTACAACGAGCGGCTGGATGGTGTCTTGCGGCAAAACAACTGGCGCATGATTCTTGGTGGCAAGCGAGGCGAAGGGATCAAGTACACCCAGCGGACAAGGTATTACGACATCTTCGATCCGCGAGCCCGGTACTGCTACGAAGCCGTAACGACGTCGCCAGCCATGACGGTACCCACCCCGGGCAAGGCCCAGGCGTACATTGGTAAATTTGAAGACGAAGATGGTGAACGTTTGCAGGGCGGCAACAACTATGTGATTCGAATTGAAAAGGACGTGCCGGCCGAATTGTTTTGGTCAATCGTTATCTACGACACCGACACTCGCTGTCTGATCGACAATCGTGACGGAGCGGCGGGCGGCAAGGCCACGATGGGCAGCACAACGCCAGGCCTGCGCCAGAATGAAGACGGTTCGTACTACATGTTTCTGGGCCCGGATGCGCCGCCGAAGGGTTGGGAAGCCAATCACGTGCAGACCGTTCCCGGTCGCGGCTGGTTCCCCTACATGCGTGCCTATGGCGCGCAGGCCGAGTTCTTTAACGACGAATACAAATTCCCCACTGTGAACAAAGTCGAAAACTTCGATAATTTTGCGAATTAGAGAAAAGGGTCATCATGAAAAAAATCATCATTGTTGCTTTGGCTTTCGGCGTTGCGTTTTCCTCCGCAGCGCAGGCTCAGGACGACACCTTTCCGAATGAAGTGAATACTCATATCGGTGAGTTGAAATTCGACCACGGAGTTCCCACCAAGAAGACTTCCGAAAAGCTGTATTACGAAATGGACTACCATCGCGCCGTCCAGACTTATTTGTGGGCGCTGCCGATCATGGGCCAGATGCAGTGGCGTCAGGCGTATCTCGACCAATACGACATAAAACCGAACCAGTCGGTCTACGCCACGAAGTTCAATGAGCGATCGCTGATTCTGACCGCCAATGAATCGACGCCCTACCTGTTTGGCTGGACCAATGTCAAGGACAAGGCGGCGATCATTGAAATGCCGGAAGGCCCGATCATCGGACTGCTCATCGACTTCTGGCAGCGAGGACTGGCCGATCTGGGAATCTTCGGCGCCAATGGGGGCAAAGGCGGCACATGGGTACTGACCGGTCCCGACACCCCTGAGGATCAGATTCCCTATATCGAAGGTGCGACCTATATCGAATCCCAAACGAACAACATCTGGTGGCTCATTCGTGTTAACGCGTCACCAGAAGATCGCGACAGGATCGCCAGCAGTATCAAGATCGCTTATCACGACGAGCCGCTCAGATCACAGTTAATTCCAGGTGACAACAAGCCCGGCAGGAATTACCAACCGCGGGGAATGAAATACTGGGAGCTGCTGCACCAGATCATTCAGGAGGAACCGGTGGAGGAGCGTGACCGCTTTTTCATGTTTTTTCTGAGAGAAATGGGCATCGAAAAAGGCAAGCCGTTCAACCCGGACGAGCGTCAGCAGCAAATCCTCGCCGACGCCGCGCTCGTGGGCGAGGCCATGGCCAAAAACATGGTCTTTCGCGAACGCTTGCCCGGCGTGCTCCGCGAGGACGGCTGGCGTTTGGTTCTTGGCAATGTGCAGGGAGCAGAGCCGGGCGACGCCATGGAACACACCCAGCGCACCAAGCACTTCGACCGTTTTGACCCCCGCGCCCGCTTCTGTTACGAGGCCTGTACGACTTCAGAAAGGATGAGCTTCCCGAAACCCGCGCGTGGCATGGGTTACGCAGGCATGTTCCTCGACACCGAGGGTCGCGCACTGGCCGGTGACCGCTCCTATGTCATCAACGTCCCGGCAGATCCGCCAGTCGACCTGTTCTGGGCGATCACGATTTACGATGTCGATACGCGTGGCCTGATCACCAGCGACCAGCAGCGAGCCGAACGGGGCTCCAAACATGAAGGAGTCAGGACCAACGCGGATGGTTCCACGCCAATTTTTGTCGGACCGGAGCCTCCACCCAAGGATTGGGAGAACAACTGGATTAAGTCCGTACCCGGCCGTGCCTGGTTCCCTTATTTTCGGTTTTACGGACCGACTGAACCTTTCTTCGATCAATCGTGGAAGTTGCCGCCGGTCGAGGAAGTGGATTTCGAGAGTTACGGGCGATAGCCGAAACCAGTGATCAAACCGAACAGGGGTTTGCCTCCA
>CAMYKF010000178.1 GCA_947258905.1 uncultured Pirellulaceae bacterium
GTTGCCCGACGAGTGGCAAGAGCTCTTCAGTTTTGCATTCGTCCGCAATCCCTTCGATCGACTGGTCTCAGCCTGGAAGATGTTTGCCGAGGGCACTGTCGATGATGCCTGGGAACTGCCCGAAGGCGGCGCACTGGAGTTGTCACTGAACGACGTCATCCGGCTCGGTCTGGATGACCATGCGGCCTTTGGACATCCGCGCTACAACCAGATCAAGCCCGATCCATTGATCCGGCTGAAAAACCACATCCTGCCGCAAACTCATCCCTACCACGGCCTGCAGCATATCGAGTTCATTGGCCGCTTTGAGCAATTGCAGGAAGATTTTCGATACGTGGCCGAGACACTCAAGCTTCCGGTTCGCGAATTGCCGCGCACCAACTGGACCGAGCGGGGTCACTATCGGGACTATTTCGACAACACGACGCGGCGGCTGGCGGAAGAGCTGTACGCCGACGATTTGACGAAACTGGATTACGAGTTTTGACCGTCGGGTTTGGGGAATGCTTGAGGCAAATAGCCGCGGCCCTTCGGGCCTCAACTGCTGTTTTGAACACAGCCCCCTGGCTGGCACCAGGGGCTACATGACCTGGTCCCTGCGGGACCGTCGAACACCTGCTGCGACGTTCAAATTACGGATTGGCCCCGCAGGGGCCACGTCGTGTAGCCACGGGCGCAGCCCGTGGATAATGAATGCCCTCGTTATTCGTCAGCTCCGAAGGAGCGCAGCACGTGAAAGATCGGGACGCTCATTCTCCCAGAAGCGTGTTGTCCCAGTTTTGACTGAAGACGGTCGGAAGTTAAATTCGGACCTTTACCTCGCCCTCTGGCGATTGTTCCGCGGCTTCGGGTCCCGCTTCAGTTCAGCAGATCGTCCTGATCCAGCACCTTGCCGTCATGCTTGTGCAGAATCCGCGCGAACGTGGTCAGGCTGATGGACTCGCTGATAAACCGCGCTGAACCATCACAGAAAGCCATCATGGCGCCGCCAGTGTGCGGACTGGAGAATCCGTACTTGTAAGCCAGTTCACTGCCGTTAATGCCAAAAAAACCTGATTCAAATGAACCAGGAAGTTCCACGAATGCGGCCGCGTCAAAGGGACCCTGACTCAGGTGATTGCCCACGGGGAAGTCGAGGGTATCTGGTTCGGCGGCTGTCAAACCCGGTCGAATCAGGGTGTTGGGCGTTTCGTTGGTCTCGTGCCAGATGCCGCCGCGCTCGCCGAGCATCACCGTGTTGCTCGTGCCGTCCGGAATGTGCTGAAACGAAAAGGAACTGTTGATGTTAAATACGCCGGTCGGTTCACCAACCGTGCCCAGCGGCGTGCAAACAAAGGCATCAACGCCGCACGAGCCGCCGTAGTTCATTTTCTGCACTTTGAATGTTCCGCGATTCCCCGATTCGATATCGACATTTTCGTTAAGGTCCGGCATGGGATCGGACGGGCAAATAAACACAGTCAACACTGTATCGAGAATCGACGAATCGGTTGTCGCGTCGTACCAGGGATCGTTGGGCGGATCGACAGAAGTATCCATCCACAGCTCATGCCCGTCCTCGTTGATTCCGTAGTCACGATACAGGTTGCCAGCTTCGATATACGGCAGGATGTAAGTGGACCAGCCCCAGCGGTAACTGGCACACGGGACAGGATGATCGCCACAGGGCTCCGTCCATCCCGGGGGCAATACGCGATGGGCCGACTGATAGCCCTGAATCGCCATGCCGAGTTGTCGAATATTGTTGAGGCATTCGGTTCGCCGCGCCGATTCACGAACTCTCTGCACGGCAGGTAACAGCAGTCCCACGAGAATGCCAATTATGGCAATCACCACCAGCAATTCGATAAGCGTAAACGCCAGACGATTGATCCCGCGTCGATTCATGATTTCCTCCGCGAAAGAAAAGAGACAAGTCACCCGGAATTCTGACGAGTGGTGGTGGCCGGTGACTCTTCGGATTCTAGCTCCGCACGATACAGCAAGGCAACGACGTTCAGCGCAAAAAAAACGCCACTTGCAGAATCTTGCTCGCAAGTGGCGAATTCAGCCAGTGATTTGGGTGACCCGTTATACGATCACGCCCGCCACCTAATGGTGCGGGTCCTTTTCCAGTTCCACGGTGTGCGTCTGGCCGTCAATATCTACGGTCAGCGTAATGCCGGAAGTCTTCATGGCCAAAGCCAGCTTTTCGTCGACAATCTCGAACTTGCTGGCCATACCTTCATCGACACCCACCGCGGGAATGTCAAACGTTTCGACTTCCTGAATCTTGAAACTGCCAACCAGCTTCTCGGCCTTGATCGGCATTTCCGTTTTCCCATCTTGTTCATAAATGTAAAAGATGATCAGGTCCTGGCCGTATTTGGGAACCCATTCACCCTTGATTCCCGCGGCGGGGATTTCAAACAGTTCGCCGCCCTTGGGTCCGTGAGCATGACCATGATCATGCTGGTCGGGGGTCGGACCCGGTGTAACGGGGTTGCGGGTGGCATCGCTATCCGGCGCCACATCGCTGCAACCGGCAATGGCAAGTGCCACGATGCAAATCAAACCAGAAAAAATCTTTAGTGTGGACACGTTATTTTCTCCATCCATTGGTTATTGAAGTCATAGTCTCTGATTTTGGCGATTCCTGACGGGATCGCAAGGGACCGGCAGTCCAGACGTGGAACACGCCGCGTGCCGAGTTTTCCCCGTAGTTATTTACGCTATCCTGTTACGATCGGTTCAGTCGGGAATTCACAGGATCAAGGGAAAAACGTTGGCCAACTTCGGGTTCATTATCGACAACCGTCGCTGTATCGGCTGCCATGCCTGCACCGTGGCCTGCAAAAGCGAGCATGAAGTCCCGGTGGGCGTGAATCGCACCTGGGTCAAGTACATCGAGAAGGGACAGTTCCCGAATTCACGCCGGCTGTTTTCCGTCATGCGCTGCAACCACTGCGATGACGCCCCGTGTGTGGAAATCTGCCCGGTGACCGCGCTGTTTCGACGTGACGACGGCATTGTCGACTTTGACCATCGTCGCTGCATCGGGTGCAAGTCCTGTATGCAGGCATGTCCCTATGATGCACTGTACATCGACCCCAAGACGCACACGGCCGCCAAGTGCAATTACTGTGCTCATCGTATCGACAAGGGGCTCGAGCCGGCTTGCGTTAACGTGTGCCCCACGCAGGCTATTATTTCCGGAGACCTCGATGATCCGGATTCGGCCATCGCGCAACTCAAATCGCGTGAAGCCGTGTCGGTGCGCAAACCCGAAAAAGCCACGCGACCGGCGCTGTATTACATTGATGGCGACCGCGCGTCACTGGATCCATCGGCGGTTCCCCCGATCGACTCGTCGATGTGGAGCCAGCAAAACGCGGGTGTCGGGCACTACGCAAAGTACATTGAAGCACGTGTCGCACAACAGACTGAAACGAACAATGGAAAACACCCGCTGGACCAGTTGCGTCAGTTGCTGGATCTGGGCGATCGCGACGATGGCGTGCTGAACCCGGACAAAAATGATCCGGCGATGACGACCAGTGCCGATGCGGTTCAAAGCGAAGTGACGCGTCGGGCCTACGATGCACCGAACAAGGGCGTGTTGTGGGGCTGGCAAGTGTCGGCTTACGTATGGACCAAGGCGATTTCGTCCGGAGTCGCCCTGGTCGCAGCTGTGGGCGCGATCAGCGGTCTGGCGTTGGTCAGCGTGGTCATGCAATGGTTTGCGATCTTGGCGTCACTGGTCTTTTTGGGACTGACCGGTGCATTGCTGACCATGGACCTGGACCAGCCGAAACGATTTCTCTACGTGCTGTTGCGACCGCAATGGAAATCCTGGCTGGTCCGCGGTGCCTGGATCATCTCCGCGTTTGGAATGGCGCTGGTGCTGTGGCCGCTGTTTGGCATCTTTGCCACCGGCCAGCGGCCTTCATGGATCATCTGGCTGGTCGCGATTACGGCAGCGCTGACAGCCGTGTATACGGCGTTCCTGTTCGCGCAGGCTCGCGGGCGTGATTTTTGGCAAAGTCCCTTGCTGGCCGTTCATATGCTGGTGCACGCAATCATCGCGGGGGCGGCCCTGTTTGCGCTGTTCCTGCCATTGGCGGCGGATGCGTCATGGCGAACGTTCGTGTTGCAAACGCTGACGATTTCATTGTTCGCCAAACTCGCCATCGACTGGTTCGAACTTTCCATGACTCACACCACCGCCGACGGCAAGCGTGTGGCGCGGATGATTACGCACGGCCAGTTTGCCCGGCAGTACTGGATGGGCGTTGTCATCATGGGTTGTCTGATTCCACTAACATTGCTGTTGGCGACACCGTGGTGGAGCAGTTCTCTGGCCGGCCTGCTGGCCCTGTTCGGTTTGTACATCGCCGAGCACATCTGGGTCCGCGCCCCGCAACGATTACCCTTGAGTTAAAACACTTTTCATTGCCCGTGCCCATGTCGACCAACAAACGCAGCCTGATCGAACGCGTCGCTACCAGCTTGCGGATCATTCCGCAACTCGATCATGAACCGCCACCGGAACTGGAAACGGTCGACTTGCAGCGGTTTCCATCTATGGATCAGTGGGATAACTGGTCCGAATACGATCCGCACGCCTGGCCGGTGCGCGAGGAGCGGACTTACACGCTGGTACCCACGACATGTTTCAACTGCGAGTCAGCTTGCGGCCTGGTCGGCTATGTCGACAAGGAAACGATGGAGGTCCGCAAGTTCGAAGGCAATCCGTACCATCCGGGCAGTCGTGGTCGCAATTGCGCCAAGGGTCCGGCGACGATCAATCAGATCAAGGACACCGATCGTATCCTGTATCCCTTGAAACGGGACGGAGCGCGGGGCAGCGGCAAATGGAAACGCGTTTCGTGGGACGAGGTACTGGCGGATCTGGGCGAGCGAATTGCCAAGGCCTTGCGCGAGCAGCGGCACAACGAAGTCGTCTATCACGTGGGCCGACCGGGGCACGAGGGCTACACCAACCGCGTCCTCAAGGCCTGGGGTGTCGACGGGCACAACAGCCACACCAACATCTGTTCCGCCGGCGCGCGGTTCGGTTACGCTATCTGGCACGGCTACGACCGGCCTTCCCCCGACCATGCCAACGCCGAGTTCATTTTGCTGGTCAGCGCACATCTTGA
>CAMYKF010000179.1 GCA_947258905.1 uncultured Pirellulaceae bacterium
CCCGCTACCAGCAAATCCCGCTACCAGCAAATCCGCGCGGGGCCATCGAATGATTAATTCAAAGGCAAAGATGCGAAGCAAGCCATCGCACATCGCTCTGCCCAGCCGCCGACCGTTTCCGCGCCAGCATTGCGATTGATCTTGCCAAAAGTGGCGGGTTTTCATTATTTTCCCTGCTTGTTGTCAGCGGATGACAGCAATCCCGCCCCGCAGCAAGGAAGCTAAAGGCCAAATGAATAACCTGGGCCGCGCCTTGGGAATGGCGCTTCGATACAAGTGGTCGATCCTGACCTCCACGCTCTGCGCGTTGCTGATCGCCGTACTTTGGGGCGCCAACATCGGCGGGGTGTTGCCGATCATTGAGATCGTCTTCAAAGGCAAGTCGCTGCACGACATGATCGACGAGCGGCTGGTCGATTCCCGGACTGCTATCGACCAGTCGGAAGCCCGGATTGCCAGGTTGCAGAATGAATTGCCGAATGCGGATACCGGGCAACGCAAGGAACTCGAGCGACAGATTGCGCTCAACAACTCATTGTTGATTGACCAGCAATCATCGATTGAGCGAACCCGCTGGTTTGAACCGTTTATCCGCAAATACACTCCCGACGACCCCTTTCAAACGCTGTTACTCGTTTTCGGGCTTCTGTTTATCGCGACCGTGCTGCGTTGCGTGTTTCTGGCGATCAATATGTACCTGGTGGCTCGTGTGGGACACCGCACCGTGCTTGATATTCAGGACCACCTGCATCGAAACATGCTGCGCATGGAATTGCACGAAATGGAAGTCAAGGGAACCGGTGATCTGATCAGCCGGATCCGCGGCGAGACATCCGCCATTTCCAAAGCCATCACAACATTATTCGGCAAAACGATGCGTGAGCCATTGAAGATGGCGGCCTGTGTTGCGGGAGCAGCACTGGTGAACTGGCGACTGTTGATTTTGTCGCTGGTCGTGGTGCCAGTGGCCGCGTTTTTTATGTTGACCATCGCGCGCTGGACCAAGCGGGCCCATCGCCGCGCCATTGAGGAGTCGGCATCGCTGCTAAATCGCCTCTTCCAGGCGGTTTCCTACCAGCGTCTGGTCAAGGCGTTCAACATGCAGAAACACGAACACCGGCGTTTCCTGTCTATCGCGACCGATGTTTATCGCAAACAGATGCGGATTTCGCTGTTTCATGCTCTGGGCCGCACCAACAGCGAGGTGCTGGGCGTGGCCATTATCTCAATGTCGGCCATTGCCGGCGCTTACCTGGTGCTCAATGGCGAAACACATATGTTCGGGATTAAGCTGGCTAACCATAAGATGACGCCCAGCGAGATCATGGTGTTCTTTGCGTTTCTGATTGGCATATCCGATCCGCTTCGCAAAATGAGTGACGTTTACAACCAGATTCAATCCGGCGCCGTGGCGGCCGATCGCGTATTCCCGCTATTCGACCGGGTACCACAAGTTCGTGATCCGGCGAAACCGGCGGCCTTTGGACCCCGTGAAGCCGACATTCAGCTTGATCAAGTTGAATTTGCCTACGAGCCGGGAACGCCGGTGTTGTCTGATTTTTCCATCGACATTCCTTCAGGCTGTTCGCTGGCTATTGTCGGCGGCAACGGCTGCGGCAAAAGCACGCTGATCAACTTGCTGTTGCGATTCTTCGATCCCGACAGCGGCGTTGTCCGCATCGCCGGTCACGACATTCGCGAGTACAGCCTGTCGGACCTGCGCGGCTCGATCGGCTACGTGACCCAGCAAACAATGCTGTTCAACGACACGATTGCCAACAACATTCGTTATGGCAGCCCCGATGCGACCAACCAGCAAGTCATGCTGGCGGCGCGCAAGGCCCACGCGCACGAGTTCATTTCGCAGTTGCCCGAAACCTACGACACACACGTGGGCGAACATGGCGGCAAATTGTCCGGCGGACAGAGACAACGCCTGGCATTGGCCCGGGCCATCCTGAAGGATCCGGCGATCTTGATCCTCGACGAAGCCACCAGTCAGATTGACCCGGAGAGTGAACGCCTGATTCATCGATCGCTGGCCGATTTCATTCAAGGACGGACCACCGTCATGGTGACGCACCGCATCAGCACTCTCGATCTGGCCGACCGCATTCTCGTGATGAACCGCGGTCAGTTGGTAGACTGCGGCAGCCATGCCGAATTGATGCTGCGTTGCCGCGAATATCAGCGAATCCGCGCCACGCAACTGGAGGAAGCAGCCTGATGAGTCTGGCGCATTCGTCCATTCGCACCATCCAGTTGGACCAGTTTCGACTGGCCAGACAGATCATCCAGCATGAAGCCGATGCGCTGACCCGTCTGGCTGCCAATTTGCCTGCCGGTTTTGATGATGCCGTCGATTGCCTGTGTCAATGCACCGGCGCGGTGATGGTCTCGGGAATTGGCAAAGCGGGCTGGATCGCCCAAAAGGTCTCCGCCACACTGGCCTCCACCGGTACCCGCAGCCATTACCTGCATCCCTCCGAAGCGATGCATGGCGACCTCGGACGCATTGGTCCCAGGGACATGATGCTGGTATTCAGTAACAGTGGCGAAACGGGCGAAGTCCTGCAGTTGTTGCCGACGCTGGCCAAACTGGCCATTCCCGTCATTTCGATTACCGGCCCGGAAAACAATACGCTGTCCCGCGCTGCGACGATTGCACTGTCGTATGGCAAGGTGCCTGAAGCCTGTCCGCTGGGACTGGCTCCCTCCACCACCACAACATTGATGCTCGCGCTGGGTGATGCCCTGGCTCTGGTTGCCTGTTCCCGCAAGGGATTCCGGGCCATGGATTTCGCCGCCCATCATCCGGGAGGCAACCTTGGCAAGCGTCTGTCGACCGTTAACGAGATCATGCGACCGGTCGAAGACTGTCGCATTGCCAGGGACATTGGCACTGTACGCGAGACGTTCATTGCCGTGCAGGGACCCGGTCGTCGCACCGGCGCGGTGCTGCTGGTCAACGACGACGGCGCGCTGACAGGAATTTTTACCGACAGTGATCTGGCGCGTTTACTCGAACAACAGAAAGATGATCAGCTTGATCGACGCGTTTGCGAAGTCATGTCCGCCAATCCCAAAACGGTGTTGTCCGGCAGTCAAACCACGCTGGCTGTCGAGATGCTGGCCTGTCAACACATCAGCGAACTGCCCGTTGTCGATTCCCGTGGACGTCCGCTCGGTATCATCGACATCACCGACGTGCTCGGTCTGCTGCCACGCAAGTGACGGGAAGCACCTGGTAGCCGGATTCGCAAGAATGCGGGCAAAGGACTGGTTGCGGTTTCCGAAGTTGTACAACTTCGCTACGCCTGTTCCGCCTGTTTGAACAACGCAAACATCTCAAACCCTTCCTCCATGAACTTGCGGACTTCTTCGGGTTTGATGCGTTTGCCGGCCTGGTAATAGATCAAGCGGTCGCGAGCGGCTTCGACAAACACGCCTTCCCGGGCTTCAAAAAACTCCAGTTTGTCAGCGGTGAATAATTCCCGAATCGAGTCCTCATCGGGTCCCCGCAGCAGATAACTCTGTGAGAAATCCGGATGCGTGTCAAAATAGATGTCTTGCGACCCAAATGCCTGGCCGATCTTGTGAAGCAGGTGTTCGGGGCGTATCTCAAATTCCGGCAATGACAGATTCGGCGATCGGAAACTGATGACCGTCTGCTGGTGCGTTTGCTGATGCTGGCCACCGCCGGTGTTGTATTTGTAGCCGAAAATGGCGAGATCGATATCGTCGCTCTGGCCGCTAATCATATTCTTGACCTTGCGACCGTGTCCTTGAGAGAACAATCGCAGATGAGCCAGGGACTGCTCGACCAAAGGATCGCCTTTAGCGTGGAATTCCAGTCCCAATTCCTCGGCGACTTCGCGAAATTTTTCACTACGCGCCTCTTCGTATTTGTTTATGGCAATCACGATGCCACAAATCACAGCGAAAGCGCCCACGATAACAAGAAAAATCAACCAGGTCGTCATGTTACTTCCGCTGGCCCGTCCAGGGTTGGTCTTCGAGTTGTTTCAGGTAGTCGTCGGTGTCCTGCCAGCTGCGACGTTCGGCGTACTCGGAGAAATCCGTGACCAGCAACGTGCGGGCGCTAAATGCGAAAACCCAGATCAGCCAGCTGACGAATACCAGTTTTTGCAGCATTACGGATTTCAGTGGAATCTCCCGGCCGTAAATCACAGCCGCCGCCGTTTCGGTGCTGTGATAAATGTATGAAACGGTCAGCATGGCCACGGCCACGCTGATCAGGGCCATGCCCAGCGCGGGACTTTCCTTGCTGGTCAACATGCAACCGGCGTGAATACTGGTACAGAAAAACGTCGTGACCACCCAGAAAAACAGTGCCACGAAATGAGTGAACGGGGAAATATCAGCCGGGGATGAGCCCATCATAATCATCAGGATCGAGGAGACGACTCCGAATATCGCCGCTACACTCAGCCAGCCGATGCGGTCCGCAGCGTGCGTTGGCAAAAACAGGAAAAAGGGAATCGAGCACACGCCAAGTAAAATCAGCGATCCGTTGAAGATTCGACTGCCGGTCTCGTTGTCCTTGTTGTTCAGTGCCACTTCGCGGCCGAGATCTCCGAGGTAATTTTGCGACAGTCGGTAATTGCTGGTAGCCTTGGTCTCGATCGTACCACCCGGATACAGCACCATCGCAATGATGCTGCAAACCACAAACTGGGCCGCGCCCAGGATGGCGATGGCGAAACCGGTTCGCCAGATCTTGATCCAGGTATCGATGGTCATGGTAACAGCTTCTGCCAGGCCAGCCGCACGCCGTTTATGCAGTCTCCGCTACCTATCGTAATCGTTTTTGTGGCGATTCGCACGACAGGGACGCGAACCTGTGGCATCGGAAACCGTCAGTCAGATAATCGTAGCGGTGGCTTCCAGCCGCCGACATCCCTGTGCTCGATTAACGGCGGCTGGAAGCCACCGCTACGGAATTCATTTTATCGTATCCAACCGGATCTCCACCTTGCCCAAACGCAAACCAAAAATCACAACGCGACACTCTGATCAGATCAACTCCGATGACGGAATTGATCCGCGGTACTATTTTGCCCGGGATCGCCGCGGCCGCAGCAGTCACCGCAAGGCTTA
>CAMYKF010000180.1 GCA_947258905.1 uncultured Pirellulaceae bacterium
CTCAAAAGATTTCCGGGACGATATTTCGCTCGTCCTTGGGCGTACGGGGCAACTGCGTTTCGCGAGGACGGGGGGGCAGATTTTGGGGTGCAGCCGGCGTGACGTCCTCATAAGGAATCATGCTGAGCAAGTGGCTGATGCAATTCAGGCGGGCTCGGCGCTTGTTGTCGGCTTCCACGACGTACCAGGGGGCGTACTGCGTGTCGGTGTGCTGCATCATGATGTCCTTGGCCGCCGAGTAATCATTCCATAACTTGCGCGATTCCAAATCCATATCGCTCAGTTTCCAGTGTTTGGTCGGATCCTTCACACGTTTCTGGAATCGCCGCTCTTGTTCCTCGGCACTGATGGAGAACCAGTATTTCACAAGGATCAATCCGGAGCGGACCAGCAATCGTTCGAATTCTGGACAGGAAACCAGGAACTCGTAGTACTGCTCGTCATTGCAGAATTTCATGACGCGTTCGACGCCTGCCCGGTTGTACCAGCTGCGATCCATCAGCACGATTTCACCGTTGGCGGGAAGTTCCTCGACATACCGCTGAAAATACCACTGGTTTCTCTCACGTTCGGTAGGCTTGCCCAGCGCCACAATTCGACAAATCCGGGGATTCAGCCGTTCCACAATCCGTTTGATCGTGCCGCCTTTGCCGGCGGCATCCCGTCCCTCAAAGAGGACAAGGACGCGTTTTTTGCAGATTTGCACCCATTCCTGCAGCTTGGTCAACTCGATCTGCAATAGTCGCAGGTTGCGCTCATAGGTCTTGGCGTCGATCTTCCGTTGCTTGGCCGGGATATCCCCAACATAAAACTCGTCCGATTCAGGGCTTTCCAAAACCCAGTCCGTGGATTGAGCTTCACCGGGGTTCGTGCCGGTTGATTGTACGTGTTTGGACTTTTTCTTGTGATTAGCCATAGTTTCTCGATACGATCCGGTATGACGACGATTGGGAGTCGACCACGAATTCTCGGTCTCCACCGCGCCCGGCAGGATCGCCGATACTTGCCGCGGCTCCTTCAGGCCACCCATCGCTGCGGGCGTGATTCCGATCGCCATCCGCCACTGGTCTGGTTAGTGGCCGAGCGAAATCGCACAGCGCTGGCACGCCTTGCGGGACACATTCGTCGTCTTAGGGGAAATCGGCGGGACCAGACAAAAAAATTTTCAAAATTTGAAGCCTGCCCGTTATTCCCGCATCGCGATTTTCGTTTATCGTTTAAAGCCTTAACTAAATCTTAATCAAATAAAGGATTGTTAACAAAGGGAGCCGACATCCACTCCTGTGAACGATTTTACACGGAGCCAGGAAGCCGAAGTTGGTCCGTTGTTTGTAAATCGTCGCAACGTGCTACTTGGAACATACGAGCCCGGGCGGTGGGACTTGCACGAACGAAGCGCCTCCGATTCGCAAAAAAACAAGAGATCCTCAAAACATGAAAAAACGGCCATCATTAACGCGTGAAGAGTTGGACAATTTGCTGGTTTCCAAATTTAGCCCACCCAAGCGGCGTTCAGGGATCTCATACATCATTTTGGCGGTGCCTTTTCTGCTTTGCCTCGTGGTCCTCGGGCCGTCGAATTTGTTCTCCCCGTCACAGGAGCCTCAGGATGTTGCCGCGGCCCCTTTGCAGGAGGACGCTGAAGAAACCCAGCGAGTCACCGAACGGCTGATTCCCGACCAAAAAGCGTTGATTGGAGCGCCCCCCACCGTCATTGACCTGAGAATGTCTTTTCAGTCGACACCCCTCGGCAAAAGCGGTGAGCCGATTACCTTCAAGATCCTGCGTGCCAAAAAAGACGTGGCTGAGGCCACGCTGACCGACAATGTTCTCACGCTGGATTGGAAAAAAAAGACCGGCAAGAAACGTGACGTCCTGATTCGCGCCGAGACTCCCTCGGGCGAGTATGTCGACACCAAGTTCTATGTCGAGTTATGGGAGCCCGATTATCGCAAGCTGGTTCTGACGGTGATTGGCGGCTTGGGAATTTTTCTGCTGGGCATGAAATTCATGTCCGAGGGTTTGCAGGCGATTGCCGGAAACGGCCTGCGGAAGATGATCGGCTGGGTAACCAACAACCGGTTAATGGCCGTCGGTGTGGGCACGCTGATTACCATGCTGGTGCAGTCCAGTTCGATTACCACAGTCATGGTCGTGGGTTTTGTAAACAGTGGTTTCATGACCCTGCGACAGGCGATCGGTGTGATCATGGGTGCCAACATCGGTACTACGATCACCGGCTGGATCCTCGTCTTGAAAATCGGCAAGTACGGATTGCCGATTGCCGGAGCGGCGGCATTTTTCTATCTGTTTGCCAAGCGAGATCGGCTGCGTTTCCTCGCCATGACCATCATGGGTCTGGGCATGGTTTTCTTTGGTCTGGAACTGATGAAAGACGGTTTCAGCCTGATCAAGGAACTGCCGCAATTCGAATTGTGGTTTCAGAGATTCGATGCTGGAACCTATTTCGGCATCCTCCAATGTGCCGCGGTTGGCTGTATCCTCACTTTCATCGTGCAGTCTTCGTCGGCCACGCTCGGTATCACTATTGGTCTGGCCCAATTGGGTGTGATTGAATTCGAAACGGCCGCGGCTCTGGTGCTGGGTGAAAACATCGGTACCACGATTACCGCCTGGCTGGCTTCATTCGGCACAACCACCAATGCCAAAAGGGCTGCTTATTTCCACGTCATCTTCAACATGCTGGGTGTCGCCTGGATCACCGCGCTCTTTCCCTTCTACATGAGGCTGATCAGCTTTTTTGTCCTCGGGGATTCTTCTGCAACATTGACTTTGGAGTCTACCTCGGCCGCCACAGTCACGGCGGGAATTGCGGCAACTCATACCGGGTTCAATGTCACGAATACGGTTCTGTTTATTCCCCTGACCGGATACCTGGCCAATTTCCTGGAATGGCTGGTGCCCAAAAAATCCAGTGAGGAGGAAGAGCCGCGTTTGACCAGTCTGGATGTGAGGATGCTGGAATCGCCAGCCATCGCGATTGAGCAATCACGTCAGGAAGTCGTTCAAATGGCCGAAAACTGCCAGCACATGATGGAAAAGATGCGGGTCATCGAAGACAAGGGCAGTTGGACCGAAGCCCAGGCTACCGAGCTTCTCCAAATGGAGGATCACCAGGATGCCATGCAGATCGAGTTTGTCGATTTTATGTCCAACCTGCTGGCCGCCAATGTTACGCATTCCGTCGTGGATGAAGCACGACACCAAATCCGTTTGGTCGATGAATATGAATCCATCAGTGACTGTATCGCGTCGGTGCTCAAGTCGAAGCGGTATCTGAAAAAACGGGATCTGCAGATGCCGGAACCGGAGCGGCAGGAAATTCGCGAGATGCACCATCGTGTGGCCGAATTCCTGGAAGTCGTGAACCGCGCATACATTGAGAACAGTCCCGAACTCCTGACGGACGCCATCCCAACCGGTGAAGAAATCACCAAGCAGGCCAAGTCGTTGGCCAAGAAGCTGGTGCAACGGGGACCCGATGATCAACTCACGCCGTTTGCGTCAACTTCGTACTCGCGACAGATTGCGGCCTATCGCCGCGTTCGCGATCATGCGATTAATATCGTTGAAGTCGTCAAGGGCGAAAAGTAAGACTGCGGTGCGAGCGGCGATTGGGAGGCCGCAACCGTTGATGGAGTCAGGACGGGACATGGTCCGGACAATGGTCCCGACCTGCTGGTGATGAGGTCACGGCACGGGTAGACGGGACCAATGGTCCCGTCCTACGGGTGATGAGGTCGCGGCACTACGGTGATGAGGTCGCGGCGCTGGCAGCGTGACTTTCGCACGCCGCCTTCACCTGGTCCATATCGCTTTGCATCATCTTTTTCATGGTGCCCTTCATCAGCCAGCCGATCGGCCACATCAATTTGGCCATCAATGTAACGGGCCTGATAACCATTTCCATATCGACACGCGTGCCACTGCCTTCCGGCATAAAGCGAAACGTGGAATCGAACCTGGATCCGCAGGAGTCCGCCGAAACGGTGATCAAACGGTCGGGCGCAAACGCCGTCACCTCCATTTCCTCGGTCGCTTCCTTGCCGAACATCACTCGTGTTTCGCTAAACCGTGTACCCACACCGACTGGACCGTCGGTCAGCATCTCGATGCGGACAATGGAATCGATGATTGCATCGGCCTTTTCGAAATCGGCAAAGGCCTGAAAAACCTGGGACAACGGGGCGGCAACGGTGGTGGACAGATTCAACGTGGACATGATATCGCCTGTTTTTCATACGGGCCTCAAAAAGTGACGGGTAATCAATGGAGAAAACACCGATTCGGACCTTCTGTCAACCAGTGCGGATTGGGGTCGGCAAACACCTCAAAAAAAACCGCGACCAGGCCATGCACCCCGGATTGGGTTAACGAAACCCCGCCATTTGCCGAGCGGTCTGGACGTTTGTCGGCGGCTGGATTTTAATGACTCGGCTGTATTTGTTGACCAGGGCCACCTCCTACTCCGCACCCGAACCGATTCCCATGATCGCTCGCGTTTTGTTTCCTGCCCGGCCGGATTTTCAGGTGCCCGCTTTTCTGAAATTAGTTCGGGACAACCTCAATGGCGTGAGCGCGCCAGAGAAGGACAACGGCAGGATCTCCTTTAAGGTCGAAGGCACGGTTGTGGAAATGGCTGCCTCGGGCAAGCCGGTGGGCTGGAAACTGGATCAGATCATGCAGTACAGCTCGCGCTGGGCCGTGGATCAGCAGTCGCTGGCGACGCACGGTGGCCAGTTGATCTTGCGTGTATCCGGTCAGGATTCGCCGCAACAACAGGCTGCCAAACTGACGATCCTGGTGATGATGGCCCTCGATCAGGCTCCTGCAGCGCAGGGTGTTTACTGGGAAACCGCAGGACAGTTCGTGCCGGTCGATACCTACCGCACGCTGGCGATAGATGCGGACCATGCGTCCGAGATCTGGGTCTCGACGTATGTCAAAGGGCAGGGCGTGGGAGGCGCGACGGGTTGTACCCGTGGCATGGCCGCGTTTGGATTGCGTGAACTGGAAACGCAAAATGCCAGCGAGCCGCCCGGGGAACTGGTCGCCCGCTTTCGAGGGCTGATCGATTACTTGCTGG
>CAMYKF010000181.1 GCA_947258905.1 uncultured Pirellulaceae bacterium
CCAATGGTCGTTTCCACAAAATGGCCGCAGTAATCAGCAATCCACATGTGTGGGCAGCCAGGCAATACTTGCACAGATGCTGAAGCAGAAATACTTGAACAAACATGAACCACAAGGCAGCCATGCCGGCTGACAGACCGCAAGTCGCCACGATGCCCCATGCCGCTTGTCGTGACCAACCATCCGGTTTCGCAAAACCGGTTGTCATCAACGCTGCGATCATGACCACATAGGAAGCTGCCGCCAGCAGACTGACCGGGATTCCCAGAAACTTTGAGTACTTGCTGTGCAGGACGTGACCGCAATCAAACAGAGTTCCGCCACTGCAGCCGGCGACTTCCGAAGACGTTAATGCGGCCCACGACAAATAGATTGCCACGACCACGGCGATCAGCGCCGGAACCAGCAGAAGTGCGGCAAAACCGGTACCCGGCAGCGAGAGGATCTGGCGGATTTCACCAGTCTTTTCGAGGGCGGGCTGGGTAATACCTCCCAGACCAGGATTGCCAGTCAAGCTGGATTCGTTTGCACCCGGCTTTTTGGAAGACATGCTCATTAATCATCACCGACTTTTCCGGAGGGGGGCGGAATTACAAAACATATGTCACGAAATGTCTTGAGCCTTCATATTACCCAATAAAATACGCGTTTTGGCGTCCGTGACCGAATAAATACCGATTATTCGATAGTACCGGCTCGGCTTGTCCCGGTTAGGCAAAGGCGGCTGTGAGGCCGCACCGAGTGCTGGCATCGGTTGTGGTCCGGATGGATCGATTGCGGCAACGTTGTAATACGCGGTTGCAGCGCATTCGGGTAAAGGCCTCGGGAAGGCGCCCGGAACCACGCTATATTGTGTGGCCATCCGTATCATTGAGTATTTTTGGCCCGGAAGTTGACCTTGGAATCGCCCGACGAAAAAGACCGCAAACTGGGACTCTTTGGTGCCACCAGCGTTGGCGTGGGGGCGATCGTCGGAGGCGGCATTCTGGCGCTGGCCGGGGTCGCATTCGCTGCTACCGGTCCGGCCGCGATCGTGGCGTTTGCGCTGAACGGGGTGATTGCCATGCTGACGGCGCTGAGTTTTGCCGAGATGGCGTCGCGATTTCCGGAGTCCGGCGGCACTTACACGTTTTCCAAAAAAGTCTTGTCGGTGGAGGCAGCTTTCTCGGTGGGCTGGGTCGTGTGGTTCGCTTCGATCGTGGCGGCGGTGTTGTATGCGATTGGATTCGCACATTTTTTTGTGGTGCTGATACGCGGTCTGGTTCCCGGTGATCTGTCGTGGCTGGAAGCCGAATGGCTGCAGCCGGTCCTGGCAGTGATTAGCGCGCTAATGGTCGGCGGCATGTTGATGGCTCGTTCAATGGGCGGCGGAAAATGGGCCAACGTCGCCAAAGTCATCGTGTTTGCCGTGCTGGTGCTGGCCGGTTTGTGGGCCGTGGTGCGACAACCGGCAGTCGATACGGCCGCGGGCTTGCAGCCGTTTTATGTCGCAGGACTGGGGGGTCTGATCCAGGCAATGGGTTTTACGTTTATTGCCTTGCAAGGTTTTGACCTGATCGCTGCTGTGGGAGGCGAGGTCCGCGAACCCGAAAAGACGTTGCCGCGGGCGATGATCATTTCGTTGTTGATCGCGCTGGGCATTTATTTGCCGTTACTGTTTGTGATCACGACTGTAGGCACGGATCCGGGAACTTCGATTGCCGATGCGGCACGGGCCGATCCAGAAGGCATTGTGGCCGTGGCCGCCCGAAATTACATGGGAGGATTCGGTTACTGGCTGGTCATCGTGGCAGCGGTCTTGTCGATGTTCTCGGCATTGCAAGCCAACGTCTTTGCGGCTTCGCGAATTGCCTGGGCCATGGCGCGCGACCGCACGTTGCCCTCGGCGATGAGCCGTCTGAACAAGGCCAGTAATCCGGTGATTGCGGTGGCGGCCACAACGGTATTGATTTGCGCGGTGGTGGTACTGGTGCCTGACGTGGCGACCGCCGGTGCGGCATCCAGTCTGATTTTCCTGGTGACGTTCGCGCTGGCGCACTGGATTGCCATCCTCGTCCGACAACGTAGCGTGATACACCCGCCGCCGTTTCGCACTCCCTGGTTTCCCGCGGTTCCGGTCGTCGGTGGACTGGCTTGTCTGGGGCTGGCGATTTACCAGGGCATCGCAGTTCCTGCCGCCGGTGTGATTGCGGTTTCCTGGCTGACGCTGGGTACGATGTTGTTCCTGTTCCTGTTTGCCGGCAGGGCCCGCATACGTGACGCCACGGCGGCAGCCATTAACCCCGAACTGATCCGCTTGCGTGGCCGTTCGCCACTGGTGCTGGTGCCGATCGCCAATCCCGATAGCGCTCGTGCGCTGATCACCCTGGCAAGTTACCTGGTACCGCGGGGCATCGGTCGCGTGGTACTGCAGAATGTAGTGGTTGTACCCGCCGACTGGGACCCGGATGCTGACGAGACGCCGATCCTGCGTTCCCAGCAAGTAATGCGCAAGCTGCTGGTCGAATCGGCTCGACTGGACGTCCATGCCGATGCACTAACAAGCATTGCTGAAAAGCCGATGTCGGATATTGCCCGTGTTGCTTCGCTGCATCGATGTCGCTCGATCGTGATGGGCATGAGTGAAATTACGGATGATCGGGTCACGCGGCTGGAAAGGCTGCTGGCGGCGATTGACGTCGATGTGGTGGTGTTGCGTTCGCGGGAAGACTGGGATTTGCCCGAAGCGGAACGGATTCTGGTGCCGGTAGCCGGGCGGGGCGGCCACGAGCACCTTTTGGCGCGATTGCTGGGCAGCCTGTCACGGACGGCCCGTCGGCATGTCACCTATATGCGGGTCATGGCACCGGATACGCGTCCGGAAGATGTGGCGCGAGAGCGACGTTCCCTGCGAAAACTGGCCGACGATCAAATGCGCACCCAGGCCGAGGTCAAGGTGCTGTTGCACGAGGATGCCGGTGCCGCAATCGCCGAGGCCGCTGCCGATCATGACTTGATTGTGCTGGGTGCGCAGCGTTTGGGTCGGCGAGCCCGGGTGCTGGGCAAGTTCACACGCCGGGTGGCGGCCAGTACCGACTGTGCCATGATTGTGATGAGCAGCCGCGGCTGATCAGCGGCGGACCGCCCTGAAGAACAGAACGATGGCCACAAAGGCTGCCGCGACCACGATCCACAAAGTCCAGTCCGGCTCGGTTACCAGGGGCGTGGGATTTTCTGATGCCGCTTTCGACTCGTTCGCGCTATCTGCCGGATGCGGTGGCATGTTGTGATCGCGGCGGGAGTTGTCGTCACCGGGTGGCGTCGCTGCGCGCGACGCGTCGCTCTGTCGCCACGCGGCCCGCGCGCGATCGATGGTCGCAAGGTATTCGGCCTGGGTACCGGAGGGTCGAAGTTGATCGAGAATCGTTCCAAAGTCGGGAGCCTTGCCTTGTGCAACCGACGGCTCGTTTCCTGTGTCACGCAATTCCTGTAGCCATTTTCCGGCCGCATCGAGCGCCGGCAGGAATCCATAGGGACCATCGGCACCCGCAACCGCGATGATGCCCTCGCTGTTAACGACAAACACCTTGTCGGGCCAGGCCCGCCACGCGAGATCGGTGGAGTTGTCAATGTCGTCAACCAGGCAGGGAATGGACATTAACGTTTCATCCAGCAATCGGGAGGCCGCCGAGCAACGCTGGCCATAGTCACGGTGCGTTGCCACTCCGGTGTCGGTGCCCGATGCGCCAGCCGGACCGTCATTGGGATGGGCCTCGTTGATATAGATCACAAAGAACCCGGCGATGTCCCCGAAATCCCGGTACATCTGCTCCATGGTGTCAGCCTGACCCCGAAACGGACCTCACGTGAAGCTGCCGAAGTACAGCACGACCGGCTTGTTGATCGCCGCCAACTCGACTTCGCCATCCCCCTCGATGGTCTTGAGTTTGAAGTTGGGCGCCGCATCTCCGGGCACCAACTGACGACGCGGATACTCCTGGGCCTGGGCCTGGGCCTCGGTCGCCAGTGCGGCCAGCATCAACACGGCAAGGCTGAAAGGTGACGGGCCGCTGCGTCGATTCGGCATGTGGCACCGGAGTGTTCAGGAATCGGAATATCTGTTGCTTTTGCTTAATTCTACAGTGCCCGCGGCCGCTGCGCAAATTCACGCGCGTGAATTGGCTGCAAAAAACACAAGCAGCCGGTAAAGCAGCGTACCAACCGCCACTACAGGACAATCAGCAAGACAATGGCCACGACGACCAGCAATCCAATCGCTACCGCCGGCCACAACCAGCCGGGAGATGCGCTGCGGTGCTTTTGTGTATCGGCCAGTTGACGTGACGGGGCGGGAGTCGGCGTGCGCGGGGCTGGCCGAACGCGATTCGTTTCATCGAGTTGGACCGCCTGCAGGGCCTCGACCACTTCATTGGGCGTTGCAAAACGCTGCTGCGGGTCGTGGGCCATCATGCGTTCCAGCACGACGACCAGTTCGGGCGGCAAGTCCTTGCGAAACCGCCGCACATCCGGAATCGCCGTTGCGTCATCCGGCGGCGCACCAAACCATG
Organism: uncultured Pirellulaceae bacterium; assembly: GCA_947258905.1. Taxonomy (GTDB): domain Bacteria; phylum Planctomycetota; class Planctomycetia; order Pirellulales; family Pirellulaceae; genus CAJQPP01. The sequence goes on from CAMYKF010000181.1 coordinate 4,548, forward strand.
GCGGCCGGTTGGTAAGCAAAAAGAACAACGTACATCCCAGACTGTAGATATCCGAGCGGATATCGACCGACCGCGCGTCGGCAGCCTGCTCCGGTGCAATAAACCCTTCGGTTCCCAAGGAAGTATTGCGCAGCGTCAACAGCGATTCGTCACTGACCGAATCCGTTTCGCCGGCTTCCAGATCGCGGCGGAATTTGGACAGTCCGAAATCCAGAATCTTGACCGTGCCGTCGCCGGCCAGCATCAGGTTTTGCGGCTTGATATCGCGGTGCACCATCTTGCGTTCGTGCGCGTGCTGCAAGCCCAGCGCCGCCTGACAGGTATAGTCCACCGCATCGGCGACCGGCAGTGGCCCGGACCGGTTGACCAGCCGATTCAGTCCTTCGCCATCGACATACTCCATGACCAGCATGTGCAGATCGCCCACCTGCTCGGCGTCATAGGCCGTAACGATGTTGGGGTGCGAGAGCCTGGCGGCGGCGCGTGCTTCCTTGGCAAATCGCCTGACCGCTTCCGGATGATTGATCAATTCGGCCCGAATGGTTTTCAGG
>CAMYKF010000182.1 GCA_947258905.1 uncultured Pirellulaceae bacterium
AGGCATCGTCACCATCGGATTCCGGAAAATCCATGAGGTGTTCGACGGCCAGCCAGTGCCGCTGGAAAATGCGTTTCGTTTCCGTTTCAAAAAGCTGCGGGCAAACGAAACAATCGCGTGGCAATCCCTTGATCATCGGTCGGCAGATTCCTCAATCAATCGTTGATAGGTCGCTTCGGCGTGAGCGTACGCCGCCTCAAAGTCATCCAGTTCCTCGTGTTTGATAAAACGCCGCTTTTGCGTCTTGCACTGTTGCACGCCCGCCAGACACCATTCCGCGCTGCGGCGGGACGCTCGAATCGGCTGCTCGTCCATAATCACAAACATCGGATTGGTGTGCGATGAAGGCAGAATTCTTAACGCCAACCAACAACTTTCGTCGATCGCAGTCTCAAACTCAACGTCCTGCAGCGAGCCATCAGCCTCGATTTCCTGCCGGGCCACGGCCTGGCCGTTGACGACCAGCTCGACCGGCACACGACGCGTGCCTGATATTCGCGATCGTTCGATGTGCCAGTACGGCCGCTGGGCATAGTGCAGGTTTGCGAAACCGGGCGACGGCTCCTCATTTAACCGCGCCGCCACCTGGGCCGTCACGGTGACGTGGGCCAGACCGGACAGGTGTACTTCGCTCGATTCCGTACCGGCTTCCAGTCCGTTGACCGCGAACTGCATCAAATGGCTACGCCCGTCACTCACGTAGCTGCGGCCGGCCCGAATACCTTCACACCATTTGTCAAAGCTCAGCTCGTCATCCAACCGCACGTACGATCGACCCAGCCCCACGCGTTCGCCGTAGATGCAGGGAAAATCGGTTTCGCCACTGATTCGCGTGCGGAATCCGCAGTTGAGCGTGTGGTACCAGATGTTCAGTTCCCACACATGCGGTGTGTCGACCATCGCCAGAAAGTCTACTGCGGGTACCGGGTCGCCGTCGGGTCCGGTAACTTCGTGAGTCACGTCGACGATGTATTCGTTGGCTCCGATGCCGTCGAACGGCGGCACTTCGTAGTTCGGCAAGTCGTCTGTGTTAACGTGCAAGCCGAAACCCGAATGAGCCGTGCCCACGACAGCGCCCTGGCCCCTCGCCCATTTCAGCGTATTCAGGCACAGCGTCGGCCAGTGTTCCGTGGAATCGCCGCCAGGATACATCTGCTCGTGCAGTCGCAACAGGCACAGGTGCCCCGACTGGTGCGAGCCAAATCCGGAAACCTCGACGTCGTATCGCAGCAAATACGGGGCTGTGGAAACCTTGTCGATATCGCCCGTAAAAAACTGCTTTTGGTAATCGAAGCAGGGGCCCCACGTCAGATTGCAGCCGACTTTCAGGTCTTCGCCCAGACAGTGTCGCATCATATCCGGCGCGTGCACGCCCTGACTGGGTTGCGAATAGTGCGCGCAACCGGCCGCGTGAATGTGGTGATCACCGGACCAGTACCCAAATGCGGACGGATCGATCCAGCGTTCGACCTGGAAGACCTCGGTCGACGGTTTGTCGCCCACCTCGATCACGCGAGTTTGACGAATTGACTCTGGTCCACGTCTAAAGTCAACGTGATACTGGCCGGCGGATAATTGAATCGTTTCGCCGTTGCCCCGATAAATCTGCGGGTGAAAGGCGAAATCGGGAGCCAGTCGCTTGGCCTGCGACGGATAGACCCGCCCGAGTTCATCGCGAATTTCAAAACTGGCCGTCGTCGGTTGGTTGTTCTCGTCCAGGACACGCAGCGTGACCGTTTGAGCCGGCTGGCAATCGAACAGCATGTTGACTTCATTGCGGAAGCCCAGGTCCTGCGTCCCCTGCCCTACATCGAACATGATTTTGGCTTCTCGTTTGCCGGCGTCGCGGCTGTACAGCGAGACGATCCGGTACTCAAGTACGAGACCACCGAGGGTCGGATTGAGTGGTTGACGATTGAACAATTCCAGGTCCAGCCAGCGATCGGAAACCTCCTCCTGCGGCGAATTGTGCAGTGGCAGGGCATGGGGACTGGAGGCGCGCAACTCGGCCGTGACGCCGGCTTCGTTATGCACCTTGATCAAAAAGGTTCGCCACCCTTTCTCCAGTAACTCACGCTGTGCCGGCCCGGCATGCACCTTGACCCGCGATTCCGGGTTAATGTTGATATGAATCAGGCACAGCGGATCAAGCAATTCCTGCACGCGGGCCACCGCAGCTGGTTCGTCTGCCATTTGTAGCGCCGACCGCAATGCTTCGGCGTCCGTATCGGCAAACGGCACTCCGAGATGTTCACAGGCATCAATCAACCGATTGATCTGAGCTCGCAGGGGTTGCAACTCGACATCCTGAACAACTGGCAGGGCCTGCGCCGAAAGCGACGCCGCAGCGGCCACAACCCCGCAACAAACGATGAATCCGCCGACGATTGAAGTTCGTTGCCTGTGCATGACCATCTCCCGAATTACGTGAGCTGGTTCATTGTAGCGAATGCGGGCCGGAACTTCGGAATTCGACATTCCTTGTGCGATATTCTGCGGTTCCGGGCTGTGCATGCCCGGAACATCGAACTTCGAACAAGGAACTCCGAACCGCGGAAGTGACCAGTTGATTCGCTGCGCGGGGAGGGAGATGCAGGTGGGGCGACAAATCGGGCCACCAGTGCAAAATGCAAGTTGAAAAGTGCAAAATGCAAATTTGGAAGAAATGAGAGCGCAGGGGCTCGAACCCTGGACCTACGGATTAAAAGTCCGTTGCTCTACCGACTGAGCTACGCTCTCGATCCCGCAAACAAGGGACTTCGACTCATTCTCCCAGGTTCGCGAGCAAGCGAATAGTTTAGCGATTTGGACTCTTCCGGCAAGTCCCGCCGCCACCAATGATTCCGGCTGTTATCCATCCAGTTCGCGACATACGATTCTGGATGCCGCGTCGCTATCCCGCCCACCTGGTCGTTTTGTCACAGCAACCGAATCAAGAACTCTGTACGACACCTGATGCCCGAAATCGTCTACGAAACCGATGGCTGGCTGGCCGTGAATAAACCGGGGGGTTTGCTGACGCAAGCGCCCTCGGGCATCGACAGCATGGAGGTGCGAGTCAAACGTTATCTGTCCAACCAGTCTTCGGTAACCGGCAAGGTCTACCTCGGTGTGCCGCATCGGCTGGATCGACCGGCCAGCGGCGTGATGGTGTTCGCCAAACACAAAAAGGCGGCTCGCCGTTTGGCTGGCCAGTTTCAAAAGCGGCAAGTTGCAAAGACGTATTGGGCACTTGTCTCTGGCATGGTCAAACTTGAACAGGGCACCTGGGCCGACTGGATGCGGAAGATTCCCGACGAGGCTCGTTCGGAAATCTGCAGCGAGACGGACGAGGGTGCACAGCACGCCGTGCTGCATTATCGAGTACTGAATTCCTCGGCCGACCGCACGCTGCTGGAGATCAGACTGGAAACCGGCCGGTCCCACCAGATTCGCCTGCAGGCGGCCAGCCGGGGGTATCCGATTGCGGGTGACGAACTGTATGGTTCGACGGTCGCATTCGGACCGCCGAGTCAAGATCCTCGAGGACGCTGGATCGCCCTGCACGCCCGGCAACTGGAAATCAGCGACCCGGCCTCCGGCGAGCCTATGGTGCTTGAGGCCGATGTACCGGATTGCTGGCCACAATATAAATCCTCGTCTTAGTCCTCGTCTTCGTCCTTGACCTTGTCCTCCAGCCCCGGGCTCTTCGTCGAATTTAGGGGCAAGTCTCGTGACCCTCCCGCCGGGAGGGTCGCCAATCCTCCCGGCGCGCCGGGATCGGGATGGCGGGGAGGGCCACTCTCATATCATTGAAAGCACGGCAAAATGCACAACGAACGCGGGAACTCCGAACCAACCAAACCAAATCCGAGGCTCTGTTGTGGAGTCTGTTGCGGGGCAAGCAAGTCTGTGGTCTCAATTCCGGCGACAACATCCCATCGGACCCTGGATCACTGACTTCGCCTGTGTCGCCAAAAAACTGATCATCGAAATCGATGGTGGCTACCACGATTCACGGCAGAGCAGGATCTGATCCGGGAGTCAGTTCTCAAGAGTCAAGGATGGGATATCCAGCGGTTTGACGCCGAAGAAGTGACCGAGGATGTCGAAGTGGTGGCCCGCGCCATCGCCCAACACCTTAACTTGGACTACCAATTCGTCGGGCGCAAAAATACTGGCGCCGGAACGCACTCCGATCGTGCACGATCGTAAACAACCCTCCCCTCATCCCGATGGAATCGGGATTTCGACCCTCCCGGGGGGAGGGTCAGGGGCTGAGGCATTCCAGCAAATGGAAACTTGCCACTAAATCCCGCGAAGAGCCCTCCGTGGGGAGGTCGGAGATCCCGGCGCGCCGGGCGCCACCCTCCCTTTCAGGAAGGGTCGGGAGCGTAGCGACCGGGGAGGGTTCATCCCCGCCTGTTCAATCCTCGATCATCTTCCGCAGACTTCGCCAGCCCTGCAGTTGGTCTTCGGTCAGTGTCGGCGGATGGCAAAATGTCCCGCCCGTCTTATAGACTTTCGAGCGATGTTCGACCGCCCGCAGCCAGCGTCGGGTTTCGCGTGGCAGATTTGCACGATCATTAACGACCAGACCGGTCACGACCTGTCGCTGGTGAGCTCGCCTCACATCGAATTTGGTTTTGAAATGCGGGCGATATCCGTGCTCGCGGATCGTTCGGATCATTTGCGCGATCAGTTGATCGAGTTCCCAGTCGTGGCGACTCAGTGAAATCACAATGTCATCCGCGTCTTGCCGTTGCGTTTGCGAATCGGGAATTCCCGGTACTCGCGTTTCACACCCGTGATCCGATCGCGCGGCATATCGAGGCGGCGGGCCAGTTCGGCCACGTCATGGCCACGCGAGAAGATCAGGTCCAATAGCCACTGAATCATGCTGTTGGCCGGTCGCAGAGGAGATCCCAGGCTGAAAGCCCGGGGGCGACATGCTTTCGCCGCGTTCGCGGCTGTCCGCAACAAGCGAGGATTCCAGACAACCGTTGTTATGGCTGACAACCGACCGATCAATCGTCAGCGGCATTGTCGCTGTGTTCAAATGATCGGGCAGGATATCAGCGACCAAGACGGTCTATCCCCCGCCCTCGACTTCCAACCTTCGACCTTCGACCTTCGACCTTCGACCTTCAACTTTCGACCTTCAACTTTCAACTTTTAACTTTCGACCTTCGACGTTGACTAACCCCGGAACGCCCATTGCAAAAGTTCATTAAGCTTGGGCGTCTTGCCCTGCCACAACAGGCCGACCCGGAAAATTCTGGCGGCAACGTACACGCAAATGATGGTGGCCAGCACGAGGATCAGCAGCCCCACCCACGGTTGCCAGGCGGGGATGGTGGCACTGGTCGACATTCGCAACACCATCATCGTCGGTGTGGCCGGCGGGAAAAAGGAAAACCACACGGCCAGCGCGCCATTTGGTTCCCGGATCACCATGAACCAGATAAACAGCGGCGACATCAACAGCATCCACACCGGCAGCAGCATCGACTGGGCTTCCTTGAGCTGCGTGACCGAAGCTCCCACGGCCATAAAGATCGCCGCAAAGAACAGCACGCCCAGAATCTGGAACACGAGGAACCACGGCACCAGGTCAAGCGGAATGTATTCGGTCCAGCCCCTGTAGGCGGCCAGTGCATAACCGCCCGACAGATAGATAAATAGAATGGTCAGTGAGCCACCTACGGTGCCAAACAACTTGCCTGTCATCAGCTGGAAAGGATTGGCACTGCCCAGCAACACTTCGGCAATCCGTTGCGACTTCTCCTCCAGCACCGATTCCAGCATTGGCTGCGAAGCCATAAAGATCACCATGAACATCAGCATCATTACGCCCAGAGGCAGAAAGATGGCACTGAGATCATCCTTTTCGCGGGCTTCGACAATTTCCCCGGATGATGACTTCTCAACCAGGCTCATACCGCGCACTTGCGTCGGCACGCTCAGCTGTTTGACGGTCTCCACATCGATACCGGAACCTGTCAGGCGGTGCGCCTTGACCAGTTCACTAATGGCAATGGCAAAAAACCGGCGAGCATCAGACAGGTTGGAATCTTCGGAATAGAATTCGGCGACTGGCAGGGATTTCGGATCGTTCCTCAGTTTCTCAAAGTCGACTTGCATAATGTCGGCCGGAATCTCGATAAACGCATACAAATCCTGGGCGCGGATGCGGTCGGAGAGTGCAAACCGGACGTCGTTGTTGAAATCGCTGCCGGTCCACTTTTCCAGATGGTACCGTTGCCCTTTGGACATGGAACCGAATCCGTCGTCATCGTCCTTATCCAGGTTGGCCAGAGGCGAGCCGTCCTGGTCCGGCTGGCTGGCCTTGATCTTCTCATTCAGTCTTTCATTGTGGGCTTCCGCGGCCTGTTTCAGCGGAACAAACAATTTGTCCGAGTGATCGACCACGACCACTTTCAGATCCTTGACCTCGCCCGTGTTGGAGAGGGCATCCATGGCGAAGATCCCGCCAAACATCAACAGGGGCATCATGAGGATGGAAAACAGAAAGGCCTTGGTACCCACCATGGCCCGATATTCCCGCGCAGCAATCGTCAGAATTTTTCTCATTAAGCTGCCAGCTCCTCAGCGCTCGGTTTGGCAATCTCGATGAAGATGTCGTGCAGCGATGGCTTGATGATTTCGAAGTGGTGCAGTTCGCCTTGCCTCATCAAGGCATTCAAAACCGGCTGGGCCTGGCTGGTGTCTTCCAGCGTCAGATGGAAGTCGCGGCCCTGACGATCGCTGGACATCACCTGCGGCAAGTCGGGCAGTTGCCGGTGCGGATCGGCGAAACGCACGCGCAGGCGATTGGCCGGATACTGTGATTTGATGGCGTCGATGGTTCCATCCAGCACCTTGCGCCCGCGATGGATCATGAAAATGGTGTCGCACAGCTTTTCGGCCATCTCCATATCGTGTGTGGAAAAGATCACCGTGTTGCCGCGGTCACGCAGCAACTTGACCGCGTCACGCAATGCTTCCATGTTGACCGGATCCAGCCCGCTGAACGGCTCGTCCAGAATTACCAGTTGCGGGTCACCGGCCACGGCCGCGATGAACTGGATCTTTTGAGCCATGCCCTTGGACAGCGTGTCAATCCGCATGTTGACCCAGTCGCTGGCGTCCAGCCGGGCCAGCCATTCCTGCAGATGCTGTCGGCAATTGTAATTCCCTTTGAGCCGCGCGTAGTAAGTTAGCAAGGCGCCGACTCGCATTCGTTTGTACAACCCGCGCTCTTCCGGCAAATAACCCAGCCGGTCGTCGGCCGTCTTGCCATGTGCTGCGCCCAGAACGGTGACCGATCCATGGTCGGGCTGGAAGATGCGCAGGATCATTCTCAGCGTCGTGGTTTTGCCGCTTCCGTTGGGTCCGATAAATCCGTAGATCGATCCGGTCGGTACATTGAGATCCAGATTGTCAACGGCGACCTGTTTGGCAAAACGCTTGGTGACGCCGGCAAGTTCAATTGCGTTGCTCATTCAGACAGGGGTGGCTGTGCCAGCCCGGAAGGTTGGTCCGCCGTTTTTTCGGTGGTTCGTTTCACTTGACCAGTTCTTGCGAACAATATTTGCAGTAATGCGCGTCGGCATCGTGCCCTTCGGTCATGCAAAAATCGCAAACCCGTGTGGTGACTTCCTTTTTCGCCCGCGAGCGAATGAACTCGGCCGACACAAAACCGGTCGGCACGATGATCAGGCTGTAACCCAGCAGGATCAACAATGCCGAAAAGGCCTGGCCGAGCGGCGTCTGCGGTACCAGATCACCATAACCGACCGTGGTCATTGTGACGATGGCCCAGTACATGGCCTGCGGAATGGACTGGAATGTCTCAATCTTGCGGCCGGGCCCCTCCAGCTCATACATCACGGCACCGGCGATCGTCACGGCGATCAGCACCACTGTAAGAAACACCACGATCTTGCCCCGCGCCTTCCAGATCGCGCCGCTCAATTCGTTGGCCTCCGACAACAGCCACACCAGCTTGAGCACGCGGAAAACACGCAGCAGGCGGATGGCCCGCAGCACCACCAGACTGGAGCCGCCGCCGGACACCGCGGCCACATACGTCGGCAAGATCGCCAGCAAGTCGATAATCCCGAAAAAGCTGAAAATATATCGGCTCGGTCGGCGAACAGAAATAATCCGGGCGAAATATTCCAGCGTGAACAGGATCGTGACGACCCATTCCACGTTATAGAAAAATCGCGAATAGCGGTTTTCTTCTTCGCCTTGCAGAAACACGGTTTCCAGACAAATCGCCAGCACGCTGGCCAGAATCAGAAACAGCAGGACAATGTCGAACAACTTGCCCGCTCGCGTATCAGCTTCAAAAATGATCTGATACAACCGGCGCTGCCATGCAGCATGGAACTGATCGGGAGGCTGGATTTGGGTCATGAAAAATCGGTGCGGTATGGTTCGGGGCGCCAACAACAAGTTTGGCTAAAGGCCCGCATCGAATCAAGCTGGACTTGTGATAGTCTGAACAGGTAACCACCCCCGCATACGGCCACTTCAACGGAGTTCACCCATTTGGCAATCGAGTTTTTTTGCAGCCAGTGCAGTAGCGAGCTGAAAGTCCGCGATGAGGACCGCGGCAAAAAAGCGCGCTGCCCGCGTTGTGGCATGATTCACGAAGTGCCCCGTGGCGATACCCAACCGGCCGGCGACAAGGTGACCACAGTTCACAAGCGGCATGAGGCAGCCGACCCAATTGATTCCGCCGAGTTGGAGACAGTTTACCGTGAGCCGCCTGCCGCTCCTCAAAGATTTGAAATCGATGATGACGCCGGCCGC
>CAMYKF010000183.1 GCA_947258905.1 uncultured Pirellulaceae bacterium
TCATCGATGCGTAACTGGTTGCTGTTGATTGTGATGTTGCTGGCGATGGTGAGTGTTGGGTTGCCGCCCGCGGTCGCCCTGCAGGAGGACGGCGAAGAGCAAGAACAGGCGGTTGAATGGACCGCGAAATTCGACGCGCGTTTTCTGCCACGCAAGCCCACGATTGGCGATCCGGCGCCGCAAGTCGGCGGGTTTGTGGAAGATGGCTACTTGTTCGACCTGGTCGGCACCCGCGGCAAATACACGGTGCTGGTGTTCGGCTGTCTCACGTGACCGCCGTTCATCAAAAACGTTTCCGGTCTGGAAACAGTGTACCGCGACTATCGCGATCGCGACGTCAATTTCTACTACGTCTACAAGTCACTGGCTCATCCCGAGATCAATGGTTACGTGATGCCGTTTTCCGTTGAGGAACGGCTGGCTCATATCACCGAGTTCAAAAAGATCACTGGCTCGGAACTGCCGTGGATTTGTGACACGATGGACAACGAATTCCAAAAAGGATTCGGCGGCGCGCCCAACGGTGAATTTATCATCGATCCGGAGGGCACGATTGTCCGCAAACGGTTCTGGTCCAATCCCCGGACGCTGCGATCCGATCTGCAAGTACTGGTCGGCCCGGTGGAAAACCCGACGACCATATTTGCCCGTACGTTTTGAGCTTCCCGAGCGGGAGGTCGCCAGCGGAGTGGTTCCGCGTATCGAACTCCCCGAAGGCTTGCGGGCACTGCAGACCGAACCGGCCGACAGCGAGTTTCCGTTTTTTGCCAAACTGCGGGCTGAAGCGAGCGGGGACCTGATCGCCAACAAGGCTCCCGGGCAACTGTACCTGGGTCTGTACCTGGATCCGCTGTACCGCGTGCACTGGAACAATCGCGCTCCGAAGATCAGGGTCGAGATTAAAGGGCCGGAAGGCGTTGAGTTCTCCGATACCACTTTGACCGGACCTGTCGTGGAAGAAGATACTGACATTGATCCGCGTCAGTTTCTGATTGATGTCGACCGCCACGGATTCAAGGAACCGTTTCAGGTTCACGTGACATACGTCGTTTGTGACGATGCCGAGACCTTTTGCCACACCATTCGCCAAAGCTACACGATCGAGTTCAAACGGGACCGGCAAGGCGGCACTCGACCGGGTATCTTCATGCCGCAAATGTTCGCCGAGGTGATGGAGCTGGATGCCAACGGCGACGGGCAGATTGCCGGCGACGAATTTCCCGAGAATCAGTCGTCGCTGTATCTCAGTCACATGGATGTCAATGAAGACGACGTGATCGACACTGCCGAAGTCGAACGGTTTATGGCGATGTTCAATGACGGCCGGGGATTTGATACGCCGTGGAATGATGGCGGACCGCCCGAGGAGGAGGACGACGAAGACGAGGACGAGGACGAGGACGAGGACGAGGACAAGGACGAGGACAAGGACAAGGATAGGAGCAAGGATTAGACGTTCTGTCTCGTCGACTCCGCGGCTCAGCGAGACATATTGAACGAACCTTTGCCGCAAAAGTTGCGTCTCATTCCTGCATCCTGATGCCTGCAGCCTGCCGCCTGGCTAAAACGGCTTGAATCCTGGGCATCCATGCCCGACAATTGCCGCTGTTGAAAACCGAGGAGACGTGGCTGAGTGGTCGAAAGCGCCGGTTTGCTAAATCGGTGATGGGGTCAAACCCATCCGCAGGTTCGAATCCTGTCGTCTCCGCTGTTTCTGATGCCCGTTGTTCCAACTCCTTGAACAACGGGCGTTTTGCGTTTGATAGCCAACTCATTGCTGGTCCGGCGGAGCGTTCTCGTCGCATTTCAGACAATTGAGCTGGAAGCCGAGCATGGAGTCCCGGCCTGCGCGGGATTGCGTCCAATCGCGCTCGGACCAGGGCGGATCGTGCCGTATGTGCTGGAAATGGCCGCAAGCAAGTTCGGCGACCCAGTGATCTTCCTCGTCCTTGTGATAGCCGGTAATCGGTTGCCTCATGCTTGCGATTCGTTTCCGTCTGGCGATTCGTTTCCGTCTGGCGATTCGTTTCCGTCTGGCGATTCGTTTCCGTCTGGCGATTCGTTTCCGTCTGGCGATTCGTGGCGATTCGTTTCCGTCTGGCGATTCGTTTCCGTCTGGCGATTCGTTTCCGTCTGGCGATTCGTTTCCGTCTGGCGATTCGTTTCCGAATGCCATCACGGTTTGCCGGCCTTCAGCATCATCAGCAGCATGCGCGTATCTGTCTTCGCCGAGATGCTGTGAGGCAAGTTGGCAGGCATATGAGCCCACGTGCCGGCACTGGCCGAAACCCGTTGATCAGCAAGCGTCAGTTCGGCTTGTCCGTCCAGAAAATGCACCGTGGCCGGTACCGACGCGGTGTGTTCAGAAAGTTCCTGACCGGCGGCGAAGCCAAACAGGACGACCTTGACTTTATCGTCCTGGTACAAAGTGCGGCTGATCGTGCCATCAGCGGGAATTTCAACCTCGCTGGCCAGGTTAGCGAAAAATGTGGCATCCATCTTGTTTACCGTGGTCTCGATTTTGGGGTGAGCCAGCTTTCGCCGTCAAGTCTGACGAGATGATCCATGGCTGTCGAGGGTCCCGGAACGGGTCCGTCAATACTGCGCAGAAAAAGGGTGAGGCAGCTTGAATCTGCCCCACCTTGTTTCAAGTATTACAGCCTCGGTCGAGGGACGCTCGCGCTATTGTTGACCGCCACCACCGTTGCCACTTTCCTTTCCGCCGCCGCCATACTGGTGCTGTTGCGTGTGAACTCCGCTCGGCATTTGATAATCAGGATATCCCTGGGGATTCATCTGTGACCGGATCACACTGGTTTCCTGGATTCCCGAAGTTCCGCCTCCGCCATAAATGTGGCTCTGGGAGTGGATACCCGAAGTGGTCATGATACCGGTGGGGCCCATGCCATTCACATTCAGGTGGTTGGGTGTGTACCGTCTCAGATTGCCATGTTCCTGTCCGGTCGCAGAGTTGTACCAGACCCAGCCTTCCTCATATCCAATTTGCCGTCCCATGGTGTCGAAAACCGGACGATTGACCCAGTGTCGGGTTCCATTGAACTGGCTCTGGTTTCGATACGGATCAAAAGCCGAGTTGTCGATTTGCGTGTTGGTGGTGTTGATCGCACCGGTCAATGGACTGACACTTTGCAACTGTGGCTGGGTAACGATCACCGGATATCGTTGGGGGTAATAATACGACGGGTTGACCCATCCCGGCCGATTGACAACCACCGGACCCCATTGATCCTCCGTGACAACCTGCCCGTGGACATTGGTTGCGCCGACCAGACCGGTAAGGGATGTCAGTGCTACCGCTGCAAGAAGTCGGTTAAATCGAATCATGTTTCGATTCCTTCGCGATAAGTTTTGCATTTCAGCTAATCGGGTGATGTCCAAGTGACGCTGGTTCAAGTCAGCACGCCTGAAATGAAGCATTCGATGTGACTTGTCCGTTCACAATCGAACACTCGCTAGCCGGGCTCCAGTACAGCACAGCGCGTACCAAAGTCGGCGAGGTATGTACCAGTCCGACAGGGTCCGGGGCCTGAAAAAACAGCGGGTTTTTGGCGGCCTGGTTGCCTCGGCGTGTGGCCGGGAGTCGATCGTTCGCTGGACGTCGAATCTCTGCACAGCTTTTGACCATCCTGGCCGCGAAAGCGACAGATTATCTTGCAGCGCGGCTAAACGTCGACCTGCCGACGCGACTTGCCCGCAAGATCATGAGCCGTCACTTGCGTCCGTCAGGAAACAGCTGAATTTGCTGCCCATGTTGCAGTCAACCGGGCGCAAAAACCGTATGCTACGCGTCGAGCGGTTTTCTGCGGTTGGATTAACTTGAGACAATGCGTGATGATTCACACAGATAAACAGGACGTTGCGTTGAACGAAGGATTGGCCCTGAACCAGCTTGAAGAACTGGTTGCAAAGCTGGATTATGCCGGCGCCAAGGCGTATCTCAACAGCCTCGAGACGGGCACGCGGATCCGATTGCTGTCGCGGATGGCGCCGGAACTGCAACAGACCCTCGTAACGAATCTGAACACGGAACAGGCCGCTGATTTCCTTCACGAAATGCCGGATGTTCAGGTCGCTGACTTGCTGGGGGATATCGAACCGGGGCAGGCCGCCGAAATCCTTGAGGAAATGCCCAAGGACGAGCAAGCGGACCTGGTCGGCGACATGGCCGCTGCATCTCGGGAAGCGATTCTCGATGAGATGCCCGATGCCGAGGCGGCCGCGGTACGCACACTCGTTAAATACGACGATGAGGCGGCCGGCGGCATCATGGTCGTCGAGTTCCTGTCCTTCAACGAGCAGGAGTCGGTGAAGGATGTCATCAACTACCTGCGGGCGCATGCAAGTGAGCTAAGCGACTTTGATGTGCAGTACGCCTACATTGTTGACGCCGACATGAAATTAACTGGCGTGTTGCGGTTTCGCGATCTGTTGCTGGCACCGGACTACGCCAGTATTTCCACCGTGATGATCGCGGATCCGCTATGCGTCACCACGGATTCTCCCCTGCCCGAGTTGCATGCCCTGTTCGTCGATAGCCGGTTTGTGGGCTTGCCGGTAATCAATTCGACTGGACAACTCGTTGGTGTCCTGCGGCGGGGCGATGTGGAAGAGGCGATGGCCGAAGCCTATGCCGAGGACTTTCTGAAGACGCAGGGAATTGTCACCGAGGAACTGCGTACCATGCCGACGCTGTTGCGATCACGCCGCCGCCTGGCGTGGCTGAGTATTAACATTGTGCTGAATATCATCGCTGCCAGTGTGATTGCCATGTATCAGGGTACGCTGGAGCAGGTGATTGCCCTGGCGGTGTTTCTGCCGATCATTTCCGACATGAGCGGGTGCAGCGGCAATCAGGCTGTGGCCGTCAGCATGCGTGAGCTGTCGCTGGGACTGGTCGATGCGGGTGAAGTCGTACGGGTCTGGCTCAAGGAAGTCAGTGTTGGCCTGATCAATGGTTTGGCGCTCGGTTTCCTGATTGCAGCGGCAGCCGTTTTGTGGAAGGGCAATCACTGGCTGGGTGCCGTCGTGGGTCTGGCCCTCATGATCAATACGGTGATCGCCGTATCGCTGGGCGGTACGTTGCCGCTGATCATGCGGCTATTGAAGCTGGATCCAGCCCTGGCCTCGGGCCCCATCCTGACCACCGTCACGGATATGTGCGGTTTCCTGCTGGTGCTGGGCGGCGCGACGCTGGTGCTCGACCGGCTGGTCTAGTGCTACAGTGCAGAGTTCCATTTGATTTCGTAGCCGAAGTTGTAAAACTTCGGTTGTCTCCCGCTGTGTCCCTGTCCGAATTCTTGCGAATCCGGCTACTCCGCGTTGTAGTACGAGGGTCTGTGGGATCGTGCCCTGTGGAGTTGCCTGATGTTCCGTTTACTGGTCTTTACCGTTTGTGCTGTGTCGGCCGCGACATTGTTCGCGCAGCCAACCGCTTCGCTGGTCTCGGTGCGCAAGATCTGGGATCGGGCTCCGCACAACGCCTTCACGGACCTGATCCGGTTTCAGGATCAGTGGTTCTGTGTGTTTCGCGAAGGACAAGCGCACGTTTCTCCCGACGGAGCGCTGCGTGTGATTACCTCGCGTGATGGAGTCGACTGGGAATCGGCAGCCCTGATCGAGTCCCCGAATTCGGATTTGCGGGACGCCAAGATCACCATCACGCCGGACAATCGACTGATGTTGTCGGGTGCCGAGGCACTTAATGAGCCAGACGACCATACCCATCAATCGCTGGTCTGGTTCTCCGTTGACGGATTCGCCTGGAGCGATCGTTACGAAGTGGCGGATCGCGATTTCTGGCTGTGGCGGATTACCTGGCACAACTCGGTCGCATGGGGATTTGGATACGGGACCCGCCATGACAACCGCTCGATTCGACTGTACTCCAGCGGCGACGGCAAGGAATTCCAAACGGTTGTCGCCAGCTCGTTTGACGACGGATATCCCAACGAAACCGCGCTGGTCTTTTTGGATGACGACACATGTCACTGTCTGTTGCGGCGAGACGGCGATCGGCCGACCGCCCAACTGGGAACGGCCCAATCACCCTACGTGGATTGGCAATGGCAGGACCTGGGTGTGCGGATCGGAGGACCGCAGATGATACGGATTCCCGATGGCCGGCTGGTGGCTGCCGTACGGTTATATGATGGCGCAACCAGAACCGCGTTGTGTCTGGTCGATCACGCAACCGGAAGTTTGCGGGAATTCCTGACGCTGCCGTCCGGGGGCGACACCAGCTATGCCGGAATGGTGTGGCACGAGGATCACTTGTGGGTCAGTTACTATTCGTCGCACGAAGGCAAAACGGGCATCTACCTGGCGGTGGTCGAAATGGATCCGTAGCGGGCGCACAAAAGTTATCAAACGACTTTCTCGCCAGCTGTGGCCCGACAAACGTTCATGCTCGGGACACGCCGGTTTGCGTGAAGTGCGAACGGCAACGGGAAGCGGACGCGGGCACATCCGGCTGACAACTGGCGGCATACGACTGAGACCATCTGCCAAAAAGGCACGATCATCAGCCAACCTGGCGGGGTTCGTAGATATTGTCCACGTGCCGCCGCGCGCTGGCCTTTTGCAGGGCCGACTGGATCATCACCCACTCGCCAATATTCTCAAGGGTAACGATGCCCACCAGTTGCCCGTCCCGGACGACCGGCATCATGGGACATGCTGCTTCCTGCATCTTTATCAGCACATCGTCCAGCATTTCCCGTTCGTCCACGACTCCACACGTGTCGCGCATCACGTCGGTCACGTTGCCGTCATGGCGTCCCTGGGCCAGTGCCCTGATCAGATCGCTCCGGGTCAGTACGCCCACCGGTGCATCGCGATCGACGACCGGGAAATCCTGTTGCTCGCCGCGGAGCAACTCCTCAACGATTTCGGACAATGGAGTATCCGCTGCGACGGCTCGAAAACGCGTCACCATGGTTTCCCGCACCGGCAGTCCCTGGGTGAGCGAACGCATTTGCACCATCTGCGATTCCTGCTGGGCGCCGAGGAAGACGAACAGGGCAATAAAGATCAACAGCGGATTGTACAGCAGTCCCAACAGCCCAAAGACAATCGCGATCGCCTGTCCGATCGTAGCCGCGGTCTGCGTGGCCAATGAATAGTCCATGGTCAGTGCCA
>CAMYKF010000184.1 GCA_947258905.1 uncultured Pirellulaceae bacterium
GACTTATGGCCCCGGCTTGCGGTTAAATGATCTGCACGACAAGCCTGTGAGAACTTGACGCTGTCCAGCTAGAGCGTGAAGCTCTACGCGCAAGCCGTGACCCTGTGACCTGGCCAGCCAGGTTCACGCGGTTCGGCAAAACGATGTGTCGGTTCGGCAAAACGATGTGTCGGTTCGGCAAAACGATGTGTCGGTTCGGCAAAACGATGTGCGTCGGGGAAAAGCTAAACCCGAAAGTTGAGTTGGCGACGGCCGGGAAAAGCAAACCATGAGTCTGACATGCCAAAACGGATTTTTTCCATTGATCTTGTCGCATCAAATGAGGTTGTTTTTTCCTGATCACGCCAGGAATAGCCGCACAAGCCCGGGGACCGCGTCGCAAAGCCCGCATTTCCCTGCCAGGCATTTCAAACCCTCGGGTTCGACGTCAACGATCCAGTAATGCCGACCATGATTGGGTCGATTTTCGGCAGTGACATCATCTATAATGCAAATGAACAGATGATGAGGCTAATCCCGAGATCCGCCGGTCGCCAGGCCGCTGGTGATCGCAAACCCGCTCACGGTCGATGGCAGAAACTCTACGATGCGCGCGGTGCGATATCCATTTTTCGCGCTCCCAGCTTGACGGCACTTCACCAGGTGTATGCCCGGCCTGCCATGCTCCGCTGGATGACGGCGTAACACCCGGCACACCAGCGGCCGATCCCGCCGGGATATCCAGTCAGGCAAGCAAACCGTCCGCGACCGCCTCGGCTCCGCGCCGGCTGCAAACGACCCAGCAATCCACGGAACGACCAGCCAACGGAGCTGGTGCGTCATCGCTTGCTGAAAAGCCGGCGACGGATGTGGCAACCGATGGACAGTCGCAAGTCGAATTTGCCATTTCGGCCAGCGACACCACTGCCGCTTATCCGTTTCGCAAAAAGAAAAAAATCTGGACCACATTGCTCGCCTGGCTCCTGGCCATCGGTGCGATCGGCGGCTTGTTTGCCATCGTGTCCCTGGTGGGCGGCGGTGCGGCTGACGAAGCGGCCGAGGCCACATCGCTGACCGACGCCGTCGCTGACGAAGACGAAACTGACGACAACGAAGACGGCGATCCTATCGACGAGGCGCTGGGCGGCACCACGCCGAACCAGTCGGCAGCGGACAACGCACGCGTCGCCCGGCCCGTAGCCGAACCGGTGGCCGAGCCCGTTGATGAAACCCCTCAATTTTTTACCGCCCGGCAACACGAACTGGCGTGGAAGAAAATCAACAGCTACCTTGTAAGGCTGGAAGTTCGCACGCCCGTCGACAAACGCACCATCACCGGCACCATCGTGGACTCGCGCGGCTGGGTGCTGACCAGCTGGTCCGCCTTGCAGGACGCTGGTGAAGTCAGCGTTGCGGTCGCAGCCAAACAACTCGCCGGTCAACCGGCCGTACGTGAACTGGTCGATCTGTCCCGCGGCATTATCGCGACGGACCCGGAATCGGATCTGGCACTGATTGCCATCAATCGCGCCCAGGTGATCGAGATTGCCGACATTCGCCTGGCCAGCACCGACAACATCGTGCCATCAAAACGGCTGTTGGTGGCGCGGACGCCGCCGCCGAGACATCGCAGCTGGCTGGCGGAGTGTCGCATCAGTCAGCGCAACACTTTCGACCGACTCAACAGCTCGCTGCAGGAATCGATCCACGGTGCCGGTTTGTCGCATGCTGCGGACACAGACTGGATTGCCTTTCCGCCAATCCCGGAAACCAACCGGTCATCGGAAATGGCCGGCAGTCCGATGCTGGAAAGCGACGGAACGGTCGTGGCCTTCAGCACCGGAGTCTTTGCCGATGACGAACTGATCGTTGTGCCGGCGGCGCGGGCGCGGCGTTTGATTGACTCGGTTGCCGGCAACCCGCCACAGCCCCGGGCATTCCCGCGTGCGGCCGATCTGGCTCGCCAGCTGGCGGTGGTCGACGAGCAGGATCCCGAGCAAATCGAGAAGCAAGAGAAACAAAATACCTGGACCGATATTATTTCCGGTCTGGTCAAGGCCACCGAAACGTGTCGCGATACCGACTGGACCGCCGAGACGGCTGACGAATACGCGGCCCTGCAAAAACTGTCCGAACATCTTTTTCTGGCGCATCAGTGGATTGGCAACCACCTGGATCAGGTCGACGAACCCGAATACTACGACGAGCAATTGCAGGCAGCTCTCGACGAGATCGGGCTGAGTCTGGAGGACGATCTGGAGATCGAGGAGTTTGAAGCGGGCAAGGGCAACGAATTTTTTTCGCAGCTGGCCAGTACCGAGAACCCGTGGTTCGCCCTGTATGCCGAAGTGGAAAGTGATCTGTTCAACAGCCCGCGGATTCGCGGGCAAAATACAGTGGTTTTCCGCATCCTGGGCACCGATGAATTCGTGGTCAGTCCCATCTTTGAGGACGCCCGCAGTTTCCGCAGCGGTCGGCGGTTCCTGCTGTTTGGCAAGCTTGATTCGCGAGGTTCGCTGAAGACGGATCAATTTGGTGATCAGGATCGGTTAGAATTGATCGACGTATTTACGTTCTTTGAACTGATGCGTCGTTGATAACCGTTGCCTGACTCAACCAATTACCCGCCATCATGACTCGACTTGCGCTGCACTGGCAAATACTCATTGGCATGGTGCTCGGAATTGCGTTCGGACTGTTCGCTTCCTTTGCCGGCTGGGACCAGTTCGTAGGCGACTGGGTTTCGCCGTTTGGCAAGATCTTTGTCAACGCGCTCAAGCTGATCGCCGTGCCGTTGATTATCACCTCGCTGATCAAGGGCGTGGCCGATCTCAAGGACATCACCAAGTTCTCGCAGATGGGCGGGCGGACTGTGGTGCTGTACCTGCTCACGACGGTAGTCGCGATCACGATTGGTTTGCTGATTGTCAACATTGTCCAGCCGGGGGCCGGATTCTCGGAAGAAAGTCGCAAGCAACTGCTGGCCGATGCCCAAACCCAGGAGCGGGCCACGGCGGCTCAGGAGGGAGCGGCCCAGCAAAAAGAAAAGGGCCCTTTGCAGCCGCTGATAGATCTGGTGCCGAGCAACATCTTTTACGCCGCCACCGATAACAGCAACATGTTGCAGGTGATCTTCTTCACCATCTTTTTTGGTATCGGACTGTTGCTGGTCGATCCGAAACTGGCCCAGCCCGTCAAGGATTTCTTTTACGGGTTGAATGAAGTCATCATGAAGATGATCGACCTCATCATGCTGGTGGCGCCGATCGGCGTGTTTGCCCTGCTGGCCGCCCAGGTTGTACTTACGCCCTCATGGGATGTGCTGTTGGCGCTGGTCAAGTACTCGCTATGTGTGCTGGGGGGACTGGCCATCATGGTATTTATCTTCTATCCAATGCTGGTTCGTGTATTTACCGGACGAAGTTACCCGTTCTTTTTCCGCGGTATCGCACCGGCGCAGCTGCTGGCCTTTTCCACCAGTTCCAGCGCTGCCACGTTGCCGGTCACCATGGAGCGCGTTGAAGAGCATCTGGGTGTCGAGCGGGAAGTCAGCAGTTTTGTGCTGCCGGTTGGTGCGACAGTCAACATGGACGGTACCAGTCTGTATCAGGCGGTTGCCGCCGTGTTTATCGCCCAGGCGTACGGCATGGGTCTCGACCTGGTGGGACAGCTCAACATCGTGCTCACTGCGACGCTGGCCTCGATCGGCTCGGCGGCCGTTCCCGGTGCCGGCATGGTCATGCTGGTGATTGTTTTGGGCGCCATTGGCGTTCCCGTGGAAGGTCTGGCACTGATTGTGGCCATGGACCGCATCCTCGACATGTGTCGCACGACGGTAAACGTGACCGGGGATGCTTCCGTAGCGATGCTCGTCGCCAGGAGCGTCGGGCGACTCGGTGATCCCCATGTCAAGGAATGGGACGATAACTACCCGCCCGATGATATTGAAGCTGCCGTCGAACCCGAACTGGCGACCAGCGACACCGAGTGAAACGTTGAAACTTGTTGCGGATCTGGCTCCGGTTTCGATCGGCGACACCATTCTTTAAGGCAACCAGACTCATGATGCGAAGCTCTTTCATTGTCGTGTCCACAATCGCGGGGCTCTTGCTTTCGGCCAATGTCGTTGCCCAGGACAACTGGCCCCGGTTTCGCGGCACATCCGCCGCCGGCATGGGCTCGGGTGACCCGCCAGTCACATGGAACGTGGAAACGGGCGAGAACGTCCTTTGGAAAACCGCTATTCCGGGACTCGGTCATTCCGCGCCCATTGTGTGGGAAGATCGTGTCTTTGTTACGACAGCCGCCAACTCGGAAACGGACAAGCCGGGTCTGAAGATTGGCTGGCAAGGCGGCACGGGCGATCCGGCCGAAGACTCCGGCACCTGGACCTGGCAAGTCATCTGTCTGGACAAGGCCAGTGGCGACACTTTGTGGACCACCGACTGTGCCCAGGGCGAACCCGAAATCAAACGTCATCTCAAGGCCTCGCACGCGAATTGCACACCAGCTACCGACGGCGAGTTGGTAGTGGCGTTCTTTGGCAGCGAGGGTCTGTATTGTCTGGATTTCCAGGGCGAGATTCTCTGGCAAGTCGACTTTGGCCGTTTGCATTCCGGTCCCTGGAACGCCGAGGAACTGGAATGGGGCTTTGCCAGTTCGCCGATCATCTATCGGGACAAGGTGATTGTGCAATGCGATTGCCTGAATACCGGATTCGTGGCGATCCTGGATTTGAAAACCGGTGAGGAGATTCGCCGCATCGACCGTGAAGATGTGTCGACCTGGTCGACCCCGGCTGTTGTCGAGACGGATGGCCAAACCCAAATCGTGTGCAACGGCTACAGGCAAATGGCCGGGTACGATTTTGAAACCGGCGAGCAGCTATGGACGCTCAGCGGCGGTGGCGATGTGCCTGTGCCGACTCCGCTGTTTGCCCACGACACGATCTACATCACCAATGGACACGGCCGCAGTCCGACCTATGCCATTTCACCCGATGCCCGAGGCGACCTGACGCCTGACCAGGATCAAGCGGAGGTTGACGAATCGAACGGCGATCAGCTGCCGGAGGGCCTCGTCTGGTACCAACCCAAAGACGGTTCTT
>CAMYKF010000185.1 GCA_947258905.1 uncultured Pirellulaceae bacterium
CTCCTTTCTCTATCCGCAAAAAAGCTAACCAGCGAAAGTGGTACTCCGGCGAGCCTTTATCGACTACGACGACGATTACGACGACGATTACGATCAGCAACTGCCGAATTTGGAGGTCCCGGTTCTCGGCCTCTGCCCTCGACCCTCATCCCTCGCGCCTCTTTACACAGCCGTTACACCGATCCTGCCGATCTGACCTTAGGATTGTATGCGGGTATTCCCCTCGATCCCCGTCATTATGTCACCTGCAGGAGCCGGAAAATGCGCTGGAACCAAGCCCGTATCGTTACCCTGACTGCCATGCTGGCGTTGATACTTTTCACGCCCGCTTCCGCCCAGACTCCTGCCCTCGAGTGGGCTTCCAATGTCATTGTGCCGCATTGTTATCAACCCTCGATCGCTCGCAACCAGATTCAGGTGACCGGCGTCAAGGCGACGGTTCAAGTCACCGAAGGCCACGCCGAAACGAAACTGGTCATCGACGTAGCCAATCAGGGATCGCGGGATCAAACGGCCGAGCTGCTGATTCCAGTGCCGGCCGGCGCCATCGTCAAGTCCCTGCGATTCTCCGGATCAAACGAAGTTTCCGATACGCAGTTACTGGAGCATGAGCAGGCCCGTGCGACGTTCGATGCCATTGTCAGGAAACTCAAGGACCCGGCCTTGCTGGAATTTGCCGGTTTGAACCTGATTCGTTCCAGCGTGTTTCCGGTGGCTGCCGGGGGAACGCAACAACTTGAAATCATCTACGAGCAACTGTTGACGCGGGTCGGCAATCGCGTGGAGTTTACATTGCCGCGCAGCGGCAGCGTTCGCTACTCAACCCCGTGGCAAGTGACCGTCTCCATTACCGACAAGGACAACATCACAGCCGTTTACTCGCCGTCGCACGCTCTGGAAACGACCGACGTCAACAGCACCAACGTGATCACCAAACTCACCGAACAAGCCGCCCGCAATCCCGGCGCTTTCCAGTTGTCCTATCTGATCGACAGTGGCGAAGGCATGGGAAGTTCGTTCTTTGCCTATCCGGATGCGGATGGCAAAGGCGGCTACTTTCTGATGCTGGCGGCACTGGGCCAGCGGGATAAGAGCGACGAAGCCAGGGAATCGCGCCTGCGTCGCGAGATTACGCTGGTCATCGACCGCTCGGGAAGTATGGAAGGCGAAAAGATCGAACAGGCCAGACGCGCGGCACGACAGGTCATCGCGGGGCTGGAGCATGGAGAGGCCTTCAACATCATCACCTACAACGATGACATTGAATTCTATGCCGATAAACCTGTCGTCAAGAGCCGCACGACGGCCGTCGATGCTCGCAAGTACATCGATTCCATTATCGCCCGTGGCGGCACGAATCTGCACGACGCTTTGAAAACTGCGCTGCAGCCGGAACCGGACGCCGAACGCTTGCCCATCGTGCTGTTCCTGACCGACGGCCTGCCCACGGTCGGCGAAGTCAACGAGCACGCCATTCGCGCGTTGGCCAAGGACCAAAACCCGCACGAGAAACGCATCTTTACATTTGGCGTCGGCGTCGATGTGAACACGCCGCTGCTGGACAAGCTGGCCACCTCGACCCGGGCGTTTGCCACGTTCGTGTTGCCCGGACAAGACGTAGAGACGAGTGTCAGCAAGGTATTTCGCGGTCTGGATGGACCGTCGCTGGCCAGCCCGCTGCTTAACGTCCTGAATCGCCGTGGCCGGAACGCACCGTCGCGGGTTAGCGACGTTTTGCCATCCACACTGCCTGACATGTACGAAGGCGACCAGATGGTCATCCTTGGCCGGTACCGCGGTAACAAACCGCTGGTGTTCCGCATCACCGGCAACTACTACGGCGAGGAAAAGACTTTCGAGCGGATTTTCAGTCCGCGGCAGGCCGCCAAATCGAATCGCCCCACGGATTTTGTGGCACGGTTGTGGGCCAGTCGCAAGATCGCCCAGCTGATCGACACCATTCGCGATATGGGCGGCGAGCAAATGACATCGACGCCGGGCAATGATGCGTCAACCTTCACGAATGCTTCGGCTACGGCGACCGAGACGCGTCTCAAAGAACTGACCGACGAAATCGTGCGGCTGTCCACCGAGTTTGGCATTCTCACCGAGTACACGTCGTTTCTGGCAACTCAGGGCATTGATATGAGCAACGAGGAGCAGGTCAGTGCCGCGGCCCTGGAGAACCTGAAGATTCGTGCATTCGCCTGTCGCAGCGGCCAGGGTTCGGTCAACCAGGAATTGAACAACTCCTTGCAACGCAATCAAATGTGGTGCAATACGGGCAATGCTTACTGGAATGAAAACATGCAGCAATCGTCCATCGTGACGGTGCAGCAATGCAACACACGTTCGCTGTATCGACGTGGCGACCGCTGGATCTCCAACGAACTGGTGGCTGAGGAAGGTGCGATCGAGCCCGATCGGACCGTAGAATTCGGATCGGATGAATTCCTGCAGCTGCTGTGGCAAATGGTGGCCGCCAATCGCAACAGCGAGATGGCTCTGGAAGGCGACATTCTGCTGACGGTCGACGACGAGACGATTTTGATCAAGGCGCCGCCACAGCCCGAATCGGAAAATGAAGCGAATTCGCAGTCGGACAAATCGTCTGACCGTTAAACCATCGCCTATAATAGAGGGACATCGTTCAATCCATGATCCAGCTTATGAACAACGGCCCCGCCATTTTGGCGATCGAAGACGACGACGCGATTCGGCAAGGGATTGTGGATGCGCTGGAGTACAACGGCTATCGGGTAACCGAATCGGCCGACGGCACGGCGGGCCTGAAGAAAGCCATTGGCACCGAGTACGACTTGTTGCTGCTGGACCTCGCCCTGCCGGGCACTCCGGGCATGGAGATCCTGAGAGCGGTTCGCGAGGCGCGTCCTACGCAGCCCGTGATCATCCTCACGGCCAAGGGCGACGAGTCCGATCGCGTGGCCGGTCTGAAAAACGGGGCCGACGACTACGTGGTCAAGCCGTTTAGCATCAAGGAACTGATCGCCCGCGTGCAGGCCGTATTGCGACGCAGTCCCGAGCGGCCCGGCGACGTCGGTCAGGTCGAATTTGCAGGTGGTGTGATCGATTTTGAAAGACGCGAGTTGCGGTTCGCCGATGACGAGCGTAGCGAACTGAGCGAACGCGAATCCGAACTGCTGCGTTACCTGGTCAACAATCGCGGCCGCGCCATCTCGCGTGACGAGTTGCTGTCCAGCGTGTGGCGGATCAGTCCGCAGGGGGTTTCCACCCGCACCATCGACATGCACGTAGCCCGCTTGCGTGAAAAACTACATGACAATTCGGGCCAACCCCAAATCCTGCTGACGGTACGCGGCAAGGGCTATATGTTTGCCGCCCAGTGATTACGACAACTCATGAAAAAACCCTGGCAAATCTGGACCGTCTTTGCACTGTGCCTGCTGGTTGCGATACCGGCCATGGTCTGGCTATCGCTGCAGGCGCTGGAGCTGGACCGGGTACGCGAAAATGACCGGCTGCAAACCGAACTGGCGCGACGCGAGGCCGAACTGCAGGAACGAGTCAGCAGTGCGCTGTGGCGGATGGAATGGATGATGATTCCGCTGGTCGCCCAGGAAGCGGCCCGGCCCTGGTACCTGTACGAATCTTTCTTTCAAAACAGCCCTGCGCTGCCCGCGCAGACCGGTGAGCAAAACCTGCAGACGGCCAGCGTCAGTTTCGGCCAGCCGTCCCCACTGCTGTTCCAGCCATCCGACCTTGTCGTGCTGCATTTTCAGATCACACCAGACAACGCGGTCACCTCGCCCCAGCGGCCCACGGGCAAGTTCCAGGATCAAGCCATGATCTGCTGCGGGCTGACCGAATCAGCCGTCGACGACAACGATCAAAAGCTGCAGGAGATCGGCCAGCTGATCGACTACAAGGTCCTGTTGTACGAATGCCCTTCGGATCATCTACCCGATGCCCGCAATCCGGAATGGATGATGCAGGCCGGACAGTACACGCAACAACAACAGGGTCAGCAAGGTCAGCAGCAACTGGCGATGCAGCAACAGGAAGCGACCTCGCAAACCGCCAGTCAGCTGCCGGATTTCTCATTCATCGAACAGCAATTGCAGTCCCAGGTGTCGCAGGAGGAAAACGAGCAACAGTCCGGGCAAGTGGTCAAAAACACCGGCCCCAAACAGCAGCTTCAGCAATCCCGTAACATCAGTCGGGGCAACAGTGAATTCGACAAGCGGCGTCGCTCGCTGGATAACTATGCCATGAACCAGTGGATGGCCAATAACCGACTGGATCAGCAAATGGCGGCGCCTCCCGTCACGTCCGCCAGTGTGGTTCGCGAAGGCGTGATGCGGCCCATCTGGCTGGGCAACCGACTGATCCTGGCTCGACGCGTGGAACGGGAGGATGGACCGGTGATCCAGGGTTGCTGGCTGGATTGGCAACGCATCCAGGAGGCCCTGAAGAAAGAAGTCCAGGATTTGCTACCCGATGTGCGGCTGCAGCCGCTGCACAACGTTGAAGACGTACGGCTGGGACAGGCGCTGGCCACATTGCCAGTTCAACTCGATATCGATCGCGAGGCCATGATCGAAACGCTGACACTCGACTCTGCAGGTACCGATGAAGGAAACCTCGACCGATCCGGAATCCGCATGTCATTGATTATTGCCTGGAGCGGACTGGCGCTGGCGGCCATCGCGGGCGCGTTCATGTTGCATGGCGTCTTGAGATTGAGTGAGCGGCGAGGCGCTTTTGTGTCCGCCGTAACCCATGAATTGCGAACACCACTGACGACGTTCCGCATGTACGCCGAAATGCTGGCCGAGAAGATGGTGCCGCCCGAACGGCAACAAAAGTACGCGGAAACGTTGAAAGTCGAGTCGGAACGCCTTTCGCATCTTGTGGAAAATGTGCTGCAATTCGCCCGCCTGGAACGCACTGGAAAAACCAGCCGCCTCGAATCGGTGACACTAGCCGAGTTACTGGAACGGTTCGGCGATCGACTCCAGCGTCGTGCCGAACGAGCCAGCATGGAACTGGTGATTGACATCCAACCGGAAATCATGAAGCAGGCCCTGAAAACCGATCCCGCGGCCATCGAACAAATACTGTTTAATCTTGTCGACAACGCCTGCAAATATGCGCGCACGGCCGACGACAAGACAATTGAATTGGCCGCGTCACAAAGCGGTAACCGCATGCAGGTTTCGGTTCGCGATCACGGTCCGGGTGTTGCCGGCGAGGATCGAAAACGCATGTTCCTGCCCTTCCGCAAGTCGGATCAGGAAGCGGCGAACACGGAACAGGGCGTTGGTCTGGGTCTGGCCCTCTGTCGCCGCATGGCCCGTTCAATGGGTGGATCGCTGACCATGGAGGACGGAAACCCCGGCGCACGACTGATCCTCGACATCCCGATGAGGTAGCCAAAGTCGTAAGACTTTGGACCTGTCCAGTTCCAGTACGAAACCCTCTTTAGCGCACGCCCACTGCAATGAAACGCAGAGGCCGCCGAGAGCGCAAAGTATCGCAAAGTCACCGATTCGTCTTTCTCTGCGTTCTCGGCTGGGGCGAGTTTTCGCGAAGGCGAGTCGCGAAGCGAGGGCAGTCCGGAAAGGTTGTCCCTTCCGGGACTTGTGATGATGTGGTCGCTGGAACCCCGACTGCGTTCGGGGCTAATACTACTGCTGAGCGAAGGGCCTCGCTCAGCCTACAATGTGGGCGAACGAGGCCCGTCGTTCGCCATGACGGGGCTGCTGGGCAAAGGGAGTTCGTCGATGCAAAAGCTCTGCGAAGCTCTGCGAATCGCTGCGTCCTCAGCGAGCTCTGCGTTTTTCCCAATCGTCCTGAATCAACAAAGTTGTACGAGTCCGCGCCGACTACTCTCCCGTCTCCGGAAATCGCTCGCTCACTTCTCCCTCATCGTTGTAGAAACGAATCTCCCGTTTGCCGTCCATAAACGTCATGACAGCAGCGCCCCGGGATTCGGGACCGTGCAGGGCAAAGCCACCACCCTGGGCGAACAGGGCTGCACCGACCCGGGTCGTCTCCGAAGCGTCCTTTAAATACAAACCGGTGGCGTTGTCGTCGGTCCACAAGGCGATCCGCTGTTTCGCGTCCGCATCGAACATGTACAAGGCCGGATGACCATCTTCGGTTTTCAGTTCGGCACGCAGTCCCCCCGCGTCATCGATCAGCTGGAACGATTTGGCGGTGACCGGGTCGTCAGTGGTCGACTGGCCCGCCGCCGTTAATAACGTCATGCTGCAGACCAGCACCATGCCAGTCAGTGCCAGGCGGTGGAAATAGATCTCTCGAGACAGGCGATCGATGCGAACCTGGACTACATCTGTTTTTTCTTCGCGCATGACGCACCCCGTGTTGCTGGAAAATGAAATTGCCAGACGTCATGCTACCCGCAGAATTGCGCGTGGGGCAAGCTTCCGGCTTGCCAAATAAAAAGAACCGTATCCTGACAAGACAGGCTGGAAGCATACCCGCGGGATCAGGTCACATCATCCCAGGTCAGCGGAGAGCCGCGATCGATGTGACGAGCGGCTGGCCGGCCCTTGATCTTGTCCAGAAACTTGGGTGCCAGTCCACCGCCCGGTCGAATCGACCGAACGTTGGCGTCGGTCAACTCCTCGCCGGACTCGATATCGGTCACGGCAAACAGGCTGCGACGAAACACGACACTGGCCTGTTCGCAATCGGTGCGCTGGTAACTCACGCTACCCAGCGCCTTTTCGACAGTGCGGATGGCATTGACCATGACCTCAAATTCCTGCGGCTCCATCGAATAAGAACTGTCCGGCCCGGGGCGCAGCCGCGACAGTGTGAAGTGTTTTTCGATGACGCGGGCGCCCAGTGCCACGGCGGCTACGGCCACTTCATAACCCAAAGTGTGATCCGATAATCCGACCGGCACGCCAAACCGTTCGGCCAGATCGGGAATGGTCCGCAAGTTCATGGCCTCGGGCGGCGCAGGATAGGCGCTGGTGCATTTGAGCAGCGTCAGCGGCACGCCGGCACGCTGGATTATCTGCACGGCTTCGCCAATCTCTTCCAAAGTGCCCATGCCCGTGGACATGATGATGGGACGTCCCTGCGCCGCGACATATTCGATCAGCGGTAAATCGACCATTTCGAAAGACGCGATCTTGTAAGCAGGTGGATTGAGCGTTTCCAGAAAATCCACAGACGAGCGATCGAACGGCGTCGAAAAACAATCCATCCCCAGACGGTTGGCCAGCTCGAACAGCTCCTCATGCCAGTCCCAGGGCGTGAACGCCTGGTCGTACAGCTCGTGCAGCCCGCGTCCCTCCCAAATCGTGCCCTGGCCAATCCTGAAATGTTGCTTGTTGCAATCCAGCGTCATTGTGTCAGGCGTATAAGTCTGCAACTTGACGGCATCGGCACCCGATTCGCTCATGGCGTGAACCAATTCCCGCGCCAGCGGCAACTCCTGATGATGGTTGGCCGACATTTCCGCAATGACATACACCGGGCTGTCCGACGAAACCGAACGACCATTGATTGCAAATTCACTCATGATTCCCTGACTCCTTCGTTTGAACCGGCGTTGCGAAATGGCCCGCAGCGCCAGCAAGGGATGGTCCAGCCGTGCGCATCTCCGCGCATCCGGCTTGAATCTCCAGTAATCGCTCGACGACCCGCCGAGCGCCGTTTCCGTCCACCAACTGTCGATTGGCCACATGCATGGGCGTCGGATCACTGCCCAGCATGGCATGCAGCGCGGTTGCAATATCCTTCACGCCAACCGTCTCGTGCCAGCCCAGTGACACACAGCACCGTGCCTGTTCCAGTGCATGGGCAATGCGGAGTTGGTTGTCGGCCAGCACAATCTGCAGACGCGGTAAACCGAACCACGACATTTCCCAGTTGGTGCTGCCGCCGCCACAGATTGCGATGTCGGCCCACCGATACCAGCGGGCCATGTCAGCGCAAAAGTCCAACTGTTGAATCCGGCCGTCACCAATCTGCAGACCGGCCATGCCGGACACCAGCGTAACGGATAGATCGTCGAGCTCAAGCCGTCCGACAGCGTCAATGACCCGTTGCGTGACATTCTCCGGATCGGAGCCGCCCAGCGTAACCAGCAAGTTTCGCGGGGGCCTGCGAACCGGATCGATCGGAGCGTGCAAAAACTCTGTGCGTAACAAGGCATATCGCAGCCCCGTCAATAATTCGCCGTGAAAACGGCCGGCGTACAGCGACGGATCGGCGTGCGGGTTCTGGTTCAGCAACACATCTGCAACATACGTATCCTGATGGGCGCAATCGTCGATAACCAGAGCAACATTGGCGTGTTGCCGCACGGTCCGTTGGTAATCGGTGTCGAAGTGGTATCCGTCGATCACGCTGACCGGTGTTGCGTGTCGCTGCAGCAACTCGCATAACTCCCGGGCATCATCCGCTGTACCGGACTTTGACTGGATCACTTCGGTGACGAATCCTTCTGCCGCCAGTCGCGTGGCCAGAGCCTCGGGCAGCGAATGAGAGGCGAAGATCACCGGGCCGGCATTCGCTTGCCAGGACTGGGCCAGCGCCAAACAACGCATCACGTGCCCGAATCCGATTCGGGCATTGGCGTCGGCGCGAATGATCATGCTTGTTCCGCTCATGCCGCTCTCATCGACTTCAGGGCAAGAAACATCAATTCCGCTCGGGTCCAGTCTTCGGGTGTGTCGATATCCTGCACGCGATGAGCAGGCAGTACGACCGGTGCCGATTGAGCAGTGAAAAATCCGTCATGTCGTCGAAACGCATCCGCCCTGCCCCAATAAAATTGACCTGCATCGTGATAAGCGGTCTCAAGGTCCTGAGACCGGGTCAACTGGTGCTCGGGCCACAGCATTTCGACGCGATTGTCCTGAATCCTCAGCCCGCGCCACACTGGAAAATCAAACGTGGTTACCGAGAAAGCGAAATCCAGTTGCGGGTCCGACTGCAAAGCCTGATATCCTGCCAGCAAATCAGAAACCTCCAAAAACGGCGCAGTGGCATAAACACAACACACCTGGGTTACCTGATGGTGGTTGTGGTCCAGCCATTGCACCGCATGTCGAATTACCGGCATCGTCGGTGTGTGGTCGTCGGATAGTTCTGGCGGCCGCCGAAACGGAACCCAGGCCCCGTAATCCTTTGCTACTTTGGTAATCTCCTCGCAATCCGTTGACACGACGACGCGGTCAAACAGTCCACATCCTTGCGCGGCCTGAATCGACCACGCAATCATCGGCCGTCCGCAAAACGGACGGATGTTTTTGCGCGGGATGCGACGACTGCCGCCCCGTGCAGGAATAATGGCAACCTTCATAGGATCTCCAAAGTCACCGATCGTGACGCAATTGCGAAAGGCAACTTTAACGTCAACCTAAACCACAACGTTAACTTTCCCGGAAGACTGCCGGGTTGAGGGTTGAGGTTATAGTCAAAGTTAAAGTACAAAACGGCGGTGATGCTATCGTTATAAATCGCGACTTAATTCCGCCAAACACCAATCCGGCCATCCGGCCCGACTGCTATGCCCAGTTTGCCATCGGGCGAGAAGTCAACGGCGTAGAAAACCTCGTCATCCAGTGCCTGCCAGGTATTTCCGAAATCCCGGGAAATATCCGAGCCGGCGCGACTGACAGCGATCAGTTGCGGACCGCTATCGCTTTGTCGAACCGCCACACAGGAACGATAGCCGCGGGGTGCGGTATTTGGCATTCGCCAGGATTTGCCGCCGTCATCGGAGATGCAGGCATTGGCCGATCCGTCTTGCGGCTGGTCGTACGTCCCGCCCACCGCTACGCCGTGCTGGTCATCCACAAACACGATGGAAAAGATGCCGCTGGCCGGCGCTGAGCGAACCGGAGTCTGCACGACCTGCCAGTTTTCGCCGCGGTCACGCGAGGCCATCATCCGCGCGGCAACCCACTCGCCGCTATACACTTCGGCGTTACCCAAACCGATGAAGACCGCATCACCGGCCAGACACAGGCAGGTGCCGCTGGCTGCAAAGCCACCTTCACCGGCAATCGTCGCCGGTTGTTGGTCGCGGGGAATCTCCTGCCACGTGCGACCGCCGTCGCCGGTGCGAATGATTAACAGTCGGCCATCGACCGGATCGCTGAACGCAATTCCGTTTTGGTCGTCCCAAAATGACATGGCATCAAAGAAAGCCGCGGGCCGCTCGTCCTCGTGCACCAGACGCCAGTCGCGTCCGCCGTTTTCGGTTTGATAAAATCGCGCTGGCGATCCGACCGCCATGATGACGGCGTTATCCACATCGAAGGCATGAACATCACGGAAGTCCAGTGACGCGCTGTACTCGGGTCCGACACTGGTCCAGGTCCGGGCACCGTCGGTGGAGCGCAACACGGTCCCTTTTGATCCGCTCGCCCAAACCACTTCGTGGTCCACGATAAACAGTCCGCGCAAGCTGGCGGCTGACGAGTGGGTTGTGATCGTAAAGGGAGTATCCATGGTACTATTTGGGCAGCGCGTCACGAACCGAGTTGTTCATCGTTGCAAGCTGATCCAGCCGCTGCTGCAATCCGCTATCTCCCGCGGCATTTTCATGCTGGCGAATGTCTTCAAGCAGCGAATCCATGGCACCGGTGGCTTCCCGCAGCCGGGCCATCTGCTCGTCATTCAATTCGTCCATCCAGTCGAGCACTTCAAAAAACTGGTTACGCACATCTGATACGCGGGTCGGTGGCGAGAGAATCTTTTTTGCATTGACCTCGTCCATCAGCCCGACCATCAGCCGCGTCATCTCCATCACGGTTCCCTGATGAGCGGACATGTCATTTGGAGCGGCAGTCGAGGAAGCAGCACCAGCGGCAGCACCGGATGCGGGTGGAGAAGTGCCCGAATCCTGTTGCGAGTTTGAATCACACCCGGCACCCAGTCCCGTCACCAAAGCCAACATGATCAATGCCCGTAGCCTCATCGATTCCTCTCGATTGCAAAAATACAAAATGGTTCCGGAACGGTTTCGATAGAGAAGAGTATCTTGACTGCTCCGGTACCCATCCGCAATCAGTCCGCCTGGCGAACTCACCCGTTTTTCATAGGGGGACTGGAGGGATTCATTGAAAGGCCTTGAGCAACCAATTCAGGAAGTGGCCAGCTTGCGACCCATACGTCCTGCAGCACCAAGGATAGCTGCAACCACAAACTGCGCGAGCGCAAAGATAACCGTGAATCCAATCAGCAACAGCGGCCACGGAGAAACGGCCTGGCCAGCGGTCAGGGTCTGATACAGCACGGTCATGCTGGAGATATTGGCCGACCACACAAACGTAGTGAAAACCAGTTGGCGAATCGTGGCGTGACGACGCACAGCTGACAGCGACAGGCCGGCGGCGGCCAGGGCGAACAAGCCGGGAAGCACAAAGCAAAGCAGGATATTGAGTGCGACGATCATGGTTTTTCTCTGGTTGCCGGGGAGGTGAAGGCCGGTGGGAGTTGGCCTTCCTGTTGTCAGTACAAATCAGTCGGATTCGTGTGACATCGCTGCGACCAAACTTCCCGATTCCCAGCGTTAAAGAGATGTCGGTGTTACAGAATTTCTGTCAGTAGGCCGGCCGTCGGGCGAGAAACCGGGGAAAACCGATGTTTTGGCCAGAAGCCGGCCCCACGTTCAAACCTGCCCCACCCTGCTCCACTGCTTCTCCAGCCGTTTGGCCGACACCGTTTCACTTGTCCCCAGCTGCTGGGCGAACAGCGACACGCGATACTCCTCGATCATCCAACCGAAATACTCCAGCTCGGGATCGATGGTCCCTTGCTGTAACAGCTCCGAAGTCCGGGTTTCAAAGCGATCGCAGAATTCGGACAACTCATGCGTGGATTGCCGGTCCTTGTCCAGCGCGCCGCTTTGCAGCCGGTCCAGTCGCGTGACCACAGCCTCCAGATAGCGCGGATAGTGTTCCAGCCACCGCCACGGCACCGTCGTCAGGAACTGGCTTGAAAACAATTGATCAAACTGGCGGCGCACATCGTCGTGGGCGTAACTAAAACGGTCGGGCAACGATTCCAGCTGCACGTCGCAGGCATGGTAGTTGTCGAGGAACCGTTTCAGCCATGGTGCCAGTTTCTGTGCGGCGACTCCAATTCGTTCCACGGCGTTTTGCTGCCGTTGCTCAAATTCCTCGCGTGTTTTGACCAGCGGTTTTGACTCGACAAAGGCCAGCAGGGAAACCAGCTGCGACAGCGCCGGTTTCAAATCACCGGACATTCCCGGCAACCGTGAAGCAATAACCGACAGGCGATCCAGTTCAGGCAGCCAGTTTACCTGCGACTTGATCACCTTGCGGTTGGCGATGCGATACAGCGTGGCCAGCCCTTGCCGCGTTTGGCGACGCGACAGTTCGCGGTTGTCGAACAATCGGAGGTTCACGGCATCGCCGGTATCG
This sequence comes from uncultured Pirellulaceae bacterium, assembly GCA_947258905.1. GTDB lineage: Bacteria > Planctomycetota > Planctomycetia > Pirellulales > Pirellulaceae > CAJQPP01. The sequence goes on from CAMYKF010000185.1 coordinate 12,420, forward strand.
ACCAGGGTCGGAAACAGCGGCACGTCCGCCACACCGCGACGTACCACGACCTGTTCGGGCAATTCGTCCCAGGTCCAGTTAACCAGCCCGTCCTCATGCCACCCGTGGTCAACGACTGTGTCAACCGCCGTATGATGAGCCGTCCCGGGTAAGTGCGACTTCAACTCGGACAACGAACGGGCCTGCGCGATCACTTCGCCCTTTTCGTCACACACCTGGACATTGAGTTTCAACGCATCATCCAATTTGTCGCGTCTGAACATGTCGGGCGTCACCGGTTGTTCGGCGTGGCGGCTGAGCCGGTCAGCGACGACTTGCCAGAACGAGCCGACACCGAACTCAATTTCGCGGGCCACGGAGGCGGCGGTATCGGGCGCGGGCACCAGGTTGCGACGTACGCCCTTGGGCAGGCTGCGAATCAGGGCCATGATCCGGGCTTCCAGCAATCCGGGCACGGACCAGCCAAGGTGGTTGTCGTGGATTTGCGAAACGCCTTCCAGCGGCACGCGAATGTTGACGCCGTCGTCGTCGGCGCCCGGCGTGAATTTGTATTCGACCGGAAGCTGCAGATCGCCGACCGCCAGCTGGTTGGGAAAGTCGTCGGCTGAGACGGCGTCGATGTCGTCGGGCATCAAATCATCGATCGTAATGCGCAGTCGCTGGTCCAGCGCCGGATCGCGTTTCAAGGCTCCGGCGAGTTCGCCGCCATCAAACACTTCGGCTGGCAGTCGATCGTCGTAGAAATGCAGGACTCGCCAGGGATCGACGATCCATTCGCGTTGGCGGGTTTTGGCGGCCAGCGACTGGATCTCTTCCAGAGTTTGGCGGTTGTGAATCAGGAACGGCGGGTCCTTTTTCATCTGGTTGCCTGCCAGTCCTTCCTCGATTAACAGCTGCCGCGACAAGTCCGGATCGATGTTGCCGTAGCGTACCGGTCGGCGGGCCACGATCGGCAATCCAAACAACGTGACCTTTTCGTAAGCCATTGCCGATTGCCGTTTCTTGCTCCAGTGCGGTTCGGAATAGCTGCGTTTGACCAGGTGCCCGGCCAGCGGTTCGATCCACGCCGGATCCATTCGCGCGATGGTGCGTCCGAATCGGCGCGTCGTCTCGACGACTTCAGATACCAACATCCATTTGGGCAGCGACGGTGACTTTGATGTAGCCTTTGCTGCAGCCAAAGTCGGGAGACTTTGGCCGGGCTGTTCAAATCTCTCACGAGATTTGCTACCGGACCGGGCTCTGGTCGCCTTGACCATTCCCGAGCCCGGCCACAAAAAGAACTTGATGCCGCCCGCTCCGGTGTATTCGTGACGATCCGTTTGCATGGCCACGCCCGACAACAGTCCGGTCAACAACGATTGGTGGATGGCCGCATAGTTGTCAGGATCGCTGCGAATCTGCAGTCGGCCGTCGCGACACATGGACTTCAATTGCCGATGCACGTCGAGCCATTGCTGAACCAGCATGAATGACAGGAAGTTTTGCGCGCAGGCCTTGCGGAACTTGCTGCGTGACAGATCCTCACGCCGCTGGTGCAGCCAGTCCCACAGGTTCAGGTACGCAAGGAAGTCCGAATCCTCGTGTTGAAACTGACCGTGTGCCGCATCGGCTGCGGCCTGATGCTCCGCCGGGCGGACACGCGGGTCCTGGACTTCCAGTGCGGCGGCGATCACCAGTACTTCTTCCAGGCAACCGTTATCGTGGGCCGCGTACAGCATACGACCGATCCGCGGATCGACGGGCAGCCGACTGAGCTTTTTGCCCAGCGGCGTCAGTTCGCGGGCATGGTCGACCGCGCCGATTTCATACAGCGTGCGGTATCCGTCGCGAATCGCTTCGGATGTGGGAGCTTCGATAAACGGAAAGTCCTCAACCGGGCCCAGCCGCAGTGCCTTGGTCTGCAGGATTACCGAAGCCAGATTGGTGCGGCGGATTTCCGGGGTCGTGAATCGGGCGCGGCCGCTGTAGTCGTCCGCGGCATAAAGTCGTACACAGACGCCCGGACCAACGCGACCGCAGCGTCCGGCGCGTTGATCCGCCGATGCCTGCGAGACCGCTTCGATGGGCAGACGCTGTACCTTGCTGCGTGGAGCATAGCGGCTGATCCGTGCCAGACCCTGATCGACCACATAGCGAATACGGGGCACCGTGATCGAGGATTCGGCGACGTTGGTGGCCAGTACGATGCGTCGTGCGGAACCGGGTTTGAAAATCGCGTTCTGCTGATCGGTCGACAGTCGCGCGTACAACGGCAGGATATCGGTCTTGAGCGCCCCGTCACCCGGCAATGAACGGGAGCGCAGTTTTTTGGCGAGCGAACGGATGGACTGCTCGGTGGGCAAGAAGACCAGCATGTCGCCCCGGTCACGCCCTGCCAGATCGCAAATGGCGGAAACCGTGGCCGACTCCAGATCCTCGTCGACTTCATTGCCCTCGTTGTCCACGCCCACCGGACGATACTCCAGATCAACGGGATACGTGCGGCCCTCGACATGAATGACCGGTACCGGAATTTCAGGATCGGTGGTGAAGTGCTCGGCAAACCGTGCCGTGTCAATCGTCGCTGAGGTAATAATGAGCCTCAGTTCAGGGCGTCGCGGAAGCAGGCGTTTGATGTAACCGAGCAGGAAATCGATATTCAGCGACCGTTCGTGTGCCTCGTCAATGATGATCACTTCATAGTTATTCAGGAAACGATCGGATGCGGTCTCGGCCAACAGGATGCCGTCGGTCATCACCTTGACCAGGGTTTGGGGGCTGGTCTGATCTCCGAAACGGATCTTGTAGCCGACCGTTGCGCCAAGCCGTGAGTTAACGTTTTCGGCGACCCGCGCCGCCACGCCTCGAGCAGCGATTCGGCGTGGCTGGGTATGTCCGATGTACCCGACAATCCCCAGCCCCAGTTGCAAACAGATCAAAGGCAGTTGCGTGGATTTTCCCGATCCTGTTTCGCCGCTGATCACAACGACTTGATGATCGCGAATGGTGGCGGCGATTTCATCAGCGCGTTGGGCCACTGGCAATTCGCTGTCCAGCTGGACTTGCGGCAGCGCCGCCTGGCGAGCGGATCGCAGCGCGATCGATTCCTGCAGCCGCGATTCCCACTGCTCCAGGGCGGAGGTAATGTCCCTGCCGGCTTGCAGATCCCGGTCCAGTTGCTGCCGCTGACGGCGCAGCCGAAACTGGTCCCGCAACATGGCCGCGGATAATTGCTGTTCCAGACTTTGGTCGGAAAGATTCAACAGTGACGGGAATATTCTGAAGTTGTCGGGCACTGATTTGGCAGGGTGCATGCGTGAAGCGGACCTGCAGCCGATCAATCACAGGCAAGATGCCTGCGCCACGTGGGGCGGGCTTCCAGCCTGCCATGGCGACAATGACTGGCACGACGCACCGGGTAATGCCTATTGGTCAAACTGGCTCTGGTACTGCCGCGTGATTTCGCTTTCCGGATGGTACTTGCGCAGCAAACGGTAGATGTGCAGCAAGGCGTCCATGTCGTCGACATTCGACGCATAGCCCATGACGTAGTCCATCAGGTTGGCATCATTGTCCATTTTGGCGAAATACGGATCGAGTCGCGATTTCTGGTCAGCCGGCAGGGCCACGGCAAAACTGGCCAGACAACCCCACGAGCGGCCATTGTCGATGACGCCTTTTTCTGCGAACTCGGCCGAGGCTTCCAGATCGTCCAGGGCGAACCAGGCGTCGGCGACAATTTCACAGGTGTCGGCATCCCAGCCAAATTTTTCGGCGTAGTTCTCGATGCTGTAGATTCCCTCCTCGTACTCGCCCATTGAGATTAGCGCCTTGCCACGTTGATAGGAAACAATCGGACAGCTCTTGATCGACTCCAGTTCGTCAACCTGTTCCAGTGCTTCGCCCTGACGGTCTTCCGTTTGCAGCAATCCGGCGATACGCAGCGATATCAGGTAGGCCTGCAGGTCGACCGGCAGTTCGTTTTCCAACGCGTCTTCCAGTCGAGTCTGCCATTCCTCGAATCCATCATCGTCATTCATGCCGCGTACAAAGCGTGCAAAGTCGGGCCACCAGTCCTGGCCCTTGTCGCTGCGTCGCGATGCGAAGGCAAACAATGTCGAGGCCAGCAACTCATATTCCCGGTTCGCCACGTCGGCAACCTTCCAGCCATCGGCGGTTTTGACCAGCCACCATCGCAGGTAGGTGTAGTACTCGTTGTTGTCGTCCCAGTGCCGCACGGACAGCAGCGCGGTATCGTCGCCGGTGAACTCGATTTCCGATATGTCGTGCTGATCCCAGGACTGGGTCATCAGCCAGGTGAACGTGACCGGATCCAGTCCGGTTTCTTTGGTCGCCAGTTCGATGGCTTCATCGGCATCGAGCTGGCCCTTGTCGACCGCCGATTCGATCAGATGTTGTCGTGAAAAGGTGGCCTCGAAGGCCGATTGCTGACCCGAACCAAAGGCATCTGCCAGGTCAACGAAGAACGCGGCGATTTCGCGATGCCGCTCGTCGTCGCTCTGGTCCCATTGCTGCCGGCTGATATCCCGTGGCAGGTTGCTTTGATAGACGACTGGCGACTTGTAGATGGAATCGCCTTCGGTCTTGTCGATATACATCTGCCCCTGGCACGGTGCAGCGGCCCATGCGGCAAGGATAATCAGTCCGGTGATCAGGACGGCAGGTTTACGGAGCATGGCGTGATTGGCAAATGGTTGTTTGATGATTGAACTCATTCATTGTAGGCAACCGCGGGCCAAAATCGAATCGCGGTTGTGGATTGGTCTCCCGACCGAGCCACGCCTTGTGACCACAGGTCTGCATGGAACACGGCCAATTCCAATGGGTAAGTCACGCGCCCGCGCTTGATGGGAGACCTGCGGTCGGTCAAGTGGGACGGCAGCCCCGCCCACAACATGGGAGCCTGAAAATCCTTGTCTTTGTCCTCGTCCTTATCAATCAGCAGCAGTTCTTTGCCCGATCAGGACAAGGACAAAGACAGGGACAAAGATGAAGATTGCAGAAATGTCGCGGATGAGTCTCCCAAGTTGTGGGTTGGTCTCCCGACCAACCCACTCAATCCTCGCGTCTCGATCCTATTCCTGGTCGTCCGGCAGTTCGGGCTCCATGCCGAGATTCTTCACCAGAAACGTCCACTGGTCGGCCGCTTCCTCGATTCGCATCGACGTTGGCTTGCCGCTGCCGTGTCCGGCGCGGGTTTCGATGCGGATCATCACAGGATTGTCGCCCTTGTGAGCCTGCTGCAATCGTGCGGCGAACTTGAAACTGTGGCCGGGCACAACGCGATCATCCGTATCGGCGGTCGTAACCAGCGTGGGCGGATAAGACGTGCCGTCCTGCAGATTGTGATAAGGCGAATAGGCGTACAGCGCGTCGAATTCTTCCTTGCTGTTGGTCGAGGCACCGTAGTCATCGACCCAGTATCGACCGGCGGTCCAGTTCTGGAACTTCAGCATGTCCATCACGCCGACGGCCGGCAGGCAAGCGCCGTACAAGTCGGGCCGTTGCGTCATGCAGGCTCCCACCAGCAGGCCTCCGTTACTGCCACCCTGGATGCCCAGGTTTTCCGGCGATGTGTACTTGTTATCGATCAGCCATTCGGCCGCCGCGATAAAATCGTCGAAGACGTTTTGCTTGTTGATCTTCTTCCCCGCCTCGTGCCAATTCTGACCGTACTCGCCGCCACCGCGCAGGTTGGGCATGGCAAACACGCCGCCCATTTCCATCCATTGCAGCCGCGTGACACTGAAGCCGGGTGTCAGGGAAATATTGAAACCGCCATAGCCGTACAGCAATGTGGGATTCTTGCCATTCAGTTCCAGTCCCTTTTTGTGAGCAATGAACATGGGTACGCGAGTGCCGTCCTTGCTCTCGTAAAAGACCTGTTTGACTTCATAATTCTCGGGATCGAAATCAACTTCGGCCTGGCGAATCAGGCTGCTTTCGCCCGTTTTCATGTCGTAATGGTAGATGCTCGGCGGCGTGGCAAAGCTGCTGAACGAGTAGAAAGTCTCCTCGTGATCCTTTTCACCACCGAATCCGCCAGCGGTACCAATGCCCGGGAACTCGACCTCGCGTACAAACTCACCCTCGCGATCGAACATCTTGATCTGCGTCTTGGCGTCTTTCAGGTAGCGGGCCACCAGCGTGTGATTGACCAGGCCAACGCCCATCAGGGCCTCTTCGGCTTCGGGGATTACTTCGGTCATCGTTTCAGGATCGTTGACATCGATGGCGATGACCCGACCGTTGGGAGCTTCCAGATCCGTCTTGAAGAAGAACTTCGTGCCGTAATTGCCGATGTACGAGTATTCGTTTTCGAAGTCGTCGATCATCCGCACCAGTTCAGCGTCGTCTTCAGTCAGCGACTTGTAATAGAACTGGTTGCGATCGTCGGTACCTTTCCATACGTTGATCACCAGATAGTCACCGTCCTCCGAAACGATGGGCACGAATCCCCATTCGGGATTCCCGGTGTCCTCATGGATCAGCTGGTCGTCGTCCTGGGAATCGCCGAGTTTGTGAAAGTAGATCTTGTTGTTGAGGTTGGTGCTCTGGAACTCTTCACCTTCCTCGGGAGCCGGGAAGCGGCTGTAGTAGAAACCGGAGTTGTCGGGCAGCCAGGCGATGCCACCGAACTTGAGCCACTTGAGTTCGTCAGCCATCAATTCGTCGGTCTCGGTATCCATGATACTCCACGTCCGCCAGTCCGAACCGCCGTCCTGAATGCCGAAAGCCATATAGCGGCCATCGTCACTGAATGACAGTCCGCCGAGGGCAATCGTGCCGTCGTCCGACCAGGTGTTGGGGTCCAGCACCATGACAGGTTCGCTGTCCAGTGTGTCCATGCGATACAGCACGTTCTGGTTTTGCAGGCCGTCGTTTTTGGTGAAGTAATACTTGTCGTGGACGCGGAACGGCGTGTTGAACTTTTCGTAGTTCCACAATTCGGTCAGTCGTTCCTCGATTTCCTTGCGATGCCGCAGGGACTCGAGATAGCCGAACGTCACTTCATTCTGGGCGGTTACCCAGTCCCTTACTTCCGTGCTTTCACGAACATCGTTTTCCAGCCACTGGAAACGATCCAGCACCTTGACACCGTGATAGTCATCGATGACTTCCACGGTCGGTGTTTCAGGGTACTTGAACTGCTGGGCAACCAGTCCGGCAGGGCACAACAGGCCCGCCACTACGGCAATCAATACAAGGCGTTTCATGGCACTCTCTCACGAATCATTTGGCAGGATGCTAAATTCGGGGGTTAGCCCAATATGATAGCCCCGCGAGAGGTGCGTCGCCTAGTCTCCAGCATGTGAGATGGCCTTCCAGGGCTGTCGCTACCGTTGTGATTTGGTCTCCTGACGGGGCCACTTCGCGGCCTCTTCTCCCTTCTCGGCGGTATCGGGAGACCGTCGATCGGCCTCGCAGGAAGGGTCGTGAAACCCGCCCACAACCATCGAAATCCTTGTCTGCAACGCAGCACGTCAAGCGTGCGGGAACCCCAAAGGGGTACGATCAATAGCCCAGGGTTCTTGAACCCCGGGTTGGGAACCGGCAACCACACACCAACCCCAACGGGGTTGTTGCGGCAATCCCTGGGGTTCAAGAACCCAGGCTATTGACGCAACACCGTTGGCGTTGTCGAGTCTGCGGGGTTCGCTGCCGCGCAGGCGTTGTCGTCTCTGCGGGTTTGCTTGCCGCAGTGATTTGCCTCGTCATGATGCGTCGCCTGGTCTCCAGCTGGAGACTCAGGCCGCTGCCCGAGCCGCAATGACAGGCCGCGTAGCGGCTTGCGCCCGGTGGTTTATAGCCTGCTGCAGTTGCCGATTGCCGCAGGCCATGGTCCAGCGGTGGTTGGCTACAAACAGAGGTTTGAGCAGCAATGACAGGTGCTTGATGGTCCGTTTTTCCACACGCACCCTTCAGTCAAAGGTAACGTGTACTTCGTCGCCAATTGGCTTGAGAGTCCAGGTACCGCGTCCAACGAAGTCACCGGCGGATTGAATGGTGAATCCCCGAGTGCCGTTTTGGTTTTTTAGTTGCCCGGTGAAGCGAATTCGATAGGGCAGGAAGCCTCGCGACAGGACATGAGCGACGTCCTGTCCATCCTGCTCTTGCACGTCCACGGCCAGAAAGACACCTTGCCACCAGTCGGGATATGCGGCCACATCGACCAGCACGTCAAAGACCTCTTCGACGGTGCCATTGATTCGCCAGTGGCTGGTCAGGTGATACCGGTTGGCCCGCCGAATGGTTCGCCAGATTTTGTTCAGGAAAGGAGTCATTGCTCTTGATCCGCCGGAACTGCCTAACGTGCTTCGTGGCAGTTTTCAGCGTGAAATCGAGCAATGTGTTACAGCCTGGCCCCGTGGTTATTTGGTCTCTCTGTGATTGGGAGGTCGAGGCTCCTGCCGAAACGTTGCGTGGAATTCCTGTCTGCGCCTCGCGCCGAGATCAGGCCCGACGGCGCCGCACGAGCAGAATTCCGGCATACGCCAGACCCAGCAAACCGATGGTACCCGGTTCGGGGACACCTGTGTAAAGACTCACGCTGCTGCCGCTGCCTGCTGAATAGGAAATGAACAGGTCGTGTCCGCCAAAGTTGCCAACCAGAGCGCCTTCTCCCAGCCCGGCGAACTGACCGGACAAATCGCCGCCGACATCGGCGATCAGGAATTCCTGGTGTGTACTCAACTGAAAATCGTCAAGCAGTTCCACGGTGAACAAGCCGTTGAGGGCCAGATCGCCTTGCACCAGCAACTGGTCAAAGAATCCGGTCTCGGTACCGGCGAGCTCGAAGTGCGAATGCGCGCCGCTGCCCAGCACCACATCGCCTTCGAAGAGAATCGCGTTGGGACTGTTGCCGGGTCGCAGATCACCTTCGAAGAACACCGTGCCGGTGCCGGTAAAATCGCCAGCGCCGGTGACGTCGCCGAAGAAGACTGAGTTGCTGCCAGCGCTGGTGCGAATCTCAGTCCCATTGTGCTCGACATCGTCAAAGAAGCCGGTGGTGGCTCCGCCCGAGGTGACGATCGTGCCTCCGGCAACGTTGTTGACGTCGCCCAGAATGTCAGTGGTGCCGTTGAAGGCCATCACGCCTTCGTTGGTCCAGCCTTCGCCTGCTCCGAAAACACCTCGCCCGCCGACAAAGGCCCCGGCCTGGTTGTTGACTGATTTTTCGAATCGTACCACGCCACCAGTGTTATTGACCTCGCCGGCGTTGTTGAGGTTGCCGGCAAAGATGGCTTGTTGGCCGGTGGCGGTCATCAGTTCGCCGCTGGCCTGGTTGTTGAGGGAGCTGCGGAGGATTTGGCTGCCAACCAACAGTCCACTGTTATTCAGGTTGACCTCGGTCAAATCGACTTGCGTGTTTTGCAACGCCGTTAAGGATGTCAGATCGTTGATACCCGAGATGTTGATGGTTCCGCTCATTGAGCCACCAGTTGCGTTGATTCGCGTCAGGTCATCATGAGTGGCAGTCCCAAACTCGAACCGACCTCCACTCAGGTTGACCGTACTTTGTGAGTTGATGGAGGTTGTGCCGCCGACCGTGACCAAGCCACCGTCGGCAATATTAAGTGTCCCGTTTCCAGCACTACCCACAAGCAAAGTAGCCGTGTTGTTCCATTGCGAACCCGTACCCGTGACGGTGGCCAAGCCCGTCGAGCCTGAGCTGCTCCCGATGAGGCCGGCCGTGTTGCTAACCACGCCACCCGCCTCGATGTTGAGTGTCCCGTTTCCAGCACTACCCACTAACAAAATAGCCGAGTTGTTCCATTGCGAACCCGCACCTGCGACGGTGGCCCGGCTCGTCGAGCCTGAGTTGTTCCCGATGCGGCCGGCCGAGTTGCTAACGACGCCACCGGCCTCGATGTTGAGTGTGCCGTTTCCAAAATTGCCCACTACCAAGTCATTCGTGTTGTTCCATTGCGAACCCGCTCCCGTTACGGTGGCCCGGCCAAACGAGCCTGAGTTGTTCCCGATGCGGCCGATCCTGTTGCTTACCACGCCTCCTACCTCAATGTTGAGTGTGCCGTTTCTTTCGCCCACTACCAAGTCATTCGTGTTGTTCCATTGCGAACCCGCACCCGTGACGGTGACCCGGCCCGTCGAGCCTGAGATGAACCCGATGAGTCCTGACGCGCTGCTTACCACGCCACCGGCCGCGATGTTGAGCGTGCCGTTTCCAAGATTGCCCACAACCAAGCCATCGGTGTTGTTCCATTGCGCACCCACACCCGTGACAGTGGCCAGGCCCGTCGAGCCTGAGCTGTTCCCGATGCGGCCGAACGAGTTGCTGACCACGCCACCGGCCTCGATGTTGAGCGTGCCGATTCCAAAATTG
>CAMYKF010000186.1 GCA_947258905.1 uncultured Pirellulaceae bacterium
TGCTGCGTTGCAGTTACTGCATCATCCCGCAGGTGCGACCGGAGATGTACAGCCGGCCCATGAATGAAGTGCTGGACGAAGTGCGGCGGCTGGTGGACCGGGGGTATCGCGAAGTGGTGCTGACGGGCATTCACCTGGGGCACTACGGTGTGGATTTCAATCAGGGCAAACGCAAATCGGACTGGGTGCGCTTGTCGAAACTGGTCCGTAACATTTGCCACATCGAAGGTGACTTTCGTGTGCGATTGTCGAGCATCGAGGCGACCGAGGTGACTCGCGAATTGATCGATGTGATGGCCGAGTATCCGCGCAAGGTTTGTCCGCACTTGCACTTGTGTTTGCAGAGCGGCAGTGATTCGGTGCTCGGACGCATGCGTCGCCGCTGGACGGTACGGCACATTGTCGATCGATGTGACCTGGTCAAATCGCACCTCGATTACCCGGCCCTGACGACCGACGTGATTGTCGGATTTCCGGGTGAAACGCAGGAAGAGTTCGAACAGACACTGGCAACCTGCCGCGAAATCGGATTCTCGAAAATCCACATGTTTCCTTTTAGTCCGCGCAAGGGCACACCCGCCGCGGAAATGCCTGATCAAATCAGCAAATCAATCAAGGCCGAGCGTGGCCAGGCGGTTGCCGAAGTGGAAGCGGCCAATCGACGCGATTACGCGCGTTCGCTTGCGGGAATGAATGACCGGCTGCTGGTGGAAGACGTGGATTCAGAGGGCCGGCTGCACGGCACAACGGCTCGCTATTTGCCGGCGGTGGCTGATGCCGCAGGACCGACACGGGCGATGCCAGACGGGCGACTCGTCGACGTCCAGATCGACTCGTTTGCCGCGGAAATCCTGCAGGCGTCGCTGGTGGAATCGCGTCAGCCGGAAAGTGTGTAGCTCGCGATGTCGGGGCTGTTGATACTGGTCGGCTTTGCTGCCTTCATGATGATTCTGGCCGTGGCCCTCACTCCGTTCTGGATCTGGGTAGCGCGGTTGCAAACCGGCAAAAGCGCCTTCGAGCAGCTGGCCGATCACTATTCAGGAAGTTTCCATCCGCGAGGAATCCACCAATTCCCGGAAGTCACGATTGACGTCAACGGTGTGCCGTTTCTGATCGAGACGGTGGCCAGCAAACGCAACGTGATCGAACAGGTCATTTGCATCTCGTCCCCGTGGCCCGATACCCGGTTTCGTCTGCGTTTGACGCCCGAGACGTTTGGCAGCCGCTTCAAGCAATTGTTGGGTATGCAGGATGTCCATATCGGCAGACCGCAGTTCGACGAGGCCTTTGTCGTCCAGACCAATCGCAGGGAATCGCTGCCGCAGTTTCTTACGGAGGACGCGCAAACCGCCCTGTTGTCGCTGTTGAATACAGGCGCAAAACACGAATTTGATCTGAATATCGTGGGCGGCAATCTGGACTGGCGCAAAAAAACCGGAGTCGGCAATGCCGAGCAACTGATAGGTCTCGTTGATTCGTTCCTTCGCGCCTATTTTGCGATGCTGGCCAACATCCGCATTCTGAACAAACAAGAGGACGCAGCGAATCTCGGTCCGCATGAAATCACGTGGCTACCCGGCAAGCCGCGAGGTGCGACATTTGTCTACACAGAAACGCGGACGCCGGTTTGTCTGGTTTGCGGTTCCGAGGTTCTCGATCAGCGCGTGCAATGCCGCTCCTGTCGTACGGCCCACCACCGCGAATGCTGGGAGTATTTCGGCAAATGCGCCACTTATGGCTGCGGCCAGAAACGGTATCGAAAGGTGAGGTAGCGATTTGCCGCAAGCGTGTGGCTGCAGGTTTATTTTGCGGTCACTTGTTGAACCCTTGCTCAATGCACGAAAATGGACGAAGGTCAGGTATTGACGGCTTCAATTCGCACAAAATATGAGCAATTCACTCGGGAATTATGGGCAACTGATTGCCGCGCAAGTTAAACAGTTGCCTGATCCGGTAGCGTTTGAACGCGACAGGGAAGTTGAACAGGTGCTTGGCCAGTTCGACGCACCGCGTCCTTCGTTTCTGCTGGTTGGGCCAGCAGGCTGCGGCAAGACGACCATTCTGTTTGAGGTTTTCAAGCGACTCCTCAAACAGCCCGGCAAAGAGTGGACACTCCTCACCACATCGACCTCGGAACTGCTGCGTGACACGAGGTATATCGGCGAGTGGCAGACCCGGGTTATCAATTTCGCCGAGGCCATGCTGAACCAGCGGCACTCGGCGGCGCTGTGCACCGACATTATCAGCTTTCCGGCTACCGGCAAATGGTCGCAATCCGATGAAAACATGGCTATCGTCCTGAAACCGTATCTGGAAAAGGGGTTGTTTCTGATCGGCGAATGCGATGAGCAACAGTACGCCGCGAACATTCAGTCCAATCCGTGGTTTGACAATTGCTTTACCGTGATCCGGATTGAACCCTCGGACGAGGCGGCATGCCGGCGGATCGTGGAAGCGGTATTCCGACGCAGCGTCGCTGCCCTGGAACCGGTTCCCGACAGCCAATCGATTGCGTGCGACAACGATACCATCGATGCCATCAAGGAGTACGGCCAGCTTTATTTTCCGGCCATCACGCCTCCTGCCGGCGCCATCAAACTGATCGAACAGGTCACGCGTTCGCTGGCCCAACGGATTGAGGAATCAGCAGCGGATGAACACGGCTATGCGAACAGCCATGAACTTGTCTGCGGCCGCGCGGATGTCGTGGCTTCAGTCAGCGCCTTGACGGGACTGCCGACGCTGCTGTTCGACGACAGTGAATCGCTGGATCTGCTGAAGACCCGCGAATACTTCGAAACACGCGTCATCGGCCAGCCGGCGGCAATCAGCACCATCATCAACCTGATTACCCTGATCAAGGCCGGATTATCGGATCCCGGCAAGCCTATGGGGGTCCTGTTTTTTGTGGGTCCGACCGGCGTCGGCAAAACCGAGTTGGCCAAGACACTGGCCGAATTCATTTTTGGTTCTGCTGATCGACTAATCCGCTTCGATATGTCCGAGTTCAAGGATTATCACGCCTTTGAAAAGCTGATTGGGGATTCCAGCACGGCAGACAACAAACGGGCGCAGGGTCATTTGCTGGAACGCGTCCGTAACCAGCCGTTCAGCGTCATCCTGCTGGATGAGATCGAAAAGGCTCATCCCAACATGTTCGATCTGTTGCTGCAGCTGTTCGATGACGGACGCCTGAGCGATGCCCGCGGCAATTCGGTCAACTTTACGCAAACCATTGTCATTCTGACCTCCAACCTCGGTAGCCAGCACGGGTCGCGTACGCCCATCGGATTTAGCGGGTCGGTTGAAGACGCCGCTGGCCAAAACGACACACAGATTCAGGAGGCGATGAGCCGCGTATTTCGACCCGAACTGATTAACCGCATCGACCACATTGTCAAATTCCAGCCACTGGACCGGGAACATGTGCAGCTGATCGCCCAGCGGGAACTGGGCCAGGTGCTGTTGCGAGGGGGCATCACAAGGCGCCAGTTGCAGGTCGACGTGCAGCCGGGCGTTATCGACATTATTGCCGAGGAAGGGTTTCATCCGGAGTACGGTGCGCGTCCGCTGAAGCGCGCCGTGGAACGACTGGCGTTGATGCCGATTGCCCGCAAGCTGGTGGGGATGAAGCCCAACCGCGGACCGGCGCTGTTGAGGCTGCTGCCGGCGGGCGACAAGATCGCGCTCAAGGTGGTGTACGACCGTCCCTCGAAATACAGCGGTTCCCGGCCAGCTGCCACAGTTGAGATCGTGGACCCGGTGGATGGAACCCGAAGGAAACAGTCAGCCACGGATGTTGCCAGGATCATCGAGCGGCTGTCGAGCGTGGTCGATTTTCTGGTTGACGAATCGCAAAACCAGGGATTGGCCGAACAGAGGAGCCGGATAGTAGGGCGCACAGGAGCGGTCGATTTCTGGGATAATCCGGCAGTCGCGCGGCAGGATCTGTCCCGACTTTATCAACTGGAACGCACACTGGAAGGCATCGAACAATTGCGGGCCAGTGCCAGGAGTCTGCCAGCCGACCTGACTCGCGTTCGAAAAAACAATGACGTCCGGGCACTGGAACGAATTGCCGATCAATCGGCCCAGTTGCTGAACCAGGGGGAAATCCTCAATTACGTTATCTCCTGCCAGGACGTGCAGGATCGTTGCGATGTCTTTGTCGTGTTTCACGAAACCGGCCCCGCCGACGACGGACCTATCGATAAACTGATCGACTGTTACCAGAACTGGGCTCGCCGCAAGGGATTTGAAGCGCGGCTGATTCACGAGCAGGAAGACGCGGAGTCACGCGAATCGGTGCTGCTGGTGGAAGGCGTTGCCGTGTACGGAATGCTCAAAAATGAAAGCGGTATTCATGAGTTCGTGTGGGAAAAGACTGCGGATTCCGCGCGACGCGTCTCGTGGGTGGCGGTGCGTGTCATGCCGGTGCTGGACGAGCCAGCTGGATGGAGCCCCGTGGTGGAAGTTCAGCGGGCGCGGAACAAGGGGCGACGAATCAGCCAACATCGCACGGTGACGACCGCCACCGACAAGTCCTCCGGGGTCAACGTGCGGCTGACCGGTGACCTGTCGGCCGCCGAAATGGATCCCATAGCGACCGATTTCCTTGCCGCGGAAGTGCGTTTCCGCAGGTCGCCGGACGGAGATGGCAACGAAAAACCCGTGCGGCGCTACGTGATGCATCCGGCCCAATCGGCCAGGGATCTGCGGACCGGCGTAACGCAGCACAATCTCAAGAAACTGTGGAGCGGAAAGATCGACGAGTTTCTGCTGTCCTTTATCGAGTCGCCTTTGAACTCGACTTGATCAATTCAAGGGAATACGTCAGGCGCATCCCCTGGCGAACCGAATTGTCATTCAAGGGTCACCAGCAGTTCGCCGCGACCACCGTAGAGCTGATCGCCGTGATAGAGATGAAATTTACGTTGCTGGATGACGTGGCCAAATCCCAGTTCCTGCAGATAGCGATCCAGCAAGCTGACCACCGGCATCGCGTGGACTCCGCCCGGGGCAAATCCGTCCGGATCCACTTTGGGTGGCCGTAGCAGGACGATCGTGCTTGCCGGTATCTCCGCCTGTGGCAAGCACCCCGCGTCTCATCACCTTGCCGACCGAATGACCGGCGCTGCCCTCGATCAGAATGGCACCGCCGTTCTGCCCGCACGCGGCACCCGGATACGCGGCACCGGCCAGATCGCCGGCGTCACCACGAACGTGAATCGTGCCGCCCGTCAATTCGCTACCCAGGTGATCGCCGACATTTCCGGTAACCTGAATGGTGCCTCCGCTCATGCGGCTGCCCACGTGATGTCCGGCATCGCCCTGAATCTGAATCCAGCCGGCCTGCATCTGATGGCCAATCCCGTTGACCCGCTGCAGATCACCGGTCCAGATCTGATGCCGTTTGCCGGATTGGCCTGTTACACTGAACAGGTCTCCCAGTTCCGCTGACTGATTACCCAAAAACACGGGTAGCCGTTTGATGTGGTCTGGCGAAAGACCGGCAGTCCGCGCCGGCGTGATATCAAACACGTCGACAAGTGTTTCCGGTTCCTGTGCCAATTCGAATTCAATCATGGTCTGACCGCAGCGTCGCTCCACCGAATTCCAGCCCGCAACAGCCGCAATTATGCCTGATTCCTCCCGCCAAATCGATTGCGGCATTCCTGCCATCATTTTGTGTGGCGGCCGGTCACGACGCATGGGCAGAAACAAGGCCGAGTTGCCGCTGGACGGGACTACCGTATTGCAAAAAGTGGAATCCGCGTTTGCGGAAATCGCGGATGGCCTGATCCTCGTCATCGGGCAGGATGCTGCGGTTCCCGAAACAAGCCGTGCGGATCGCGTGTTTCGTGACGAGAACCTGGATTTTGGACCGTTGGAAGGCCTGCGAATTGGTTTGGCCGCCGCAAGTACAACTGCCGAAATGGCAATGGTCGGCACGTGTGACGCGCCACTGGTCGTGCCCCAGGTCTACCAGTTGATGCAGCGACAATTGCAGGAATCGCCGCAACACGAGGCCGTGATGCCACTGGTTGAAGGTCGCCATCATCCACTGACCGCCGTTTATCGCGTTTCCGCCTTACCCGTCATTTCGGGCATGGTGGCCCGCCAGCAGCTAAGGGTGCGCGATCTGCTGGAGCAAATCAACGTGCTGGAGATTGCCGAAGCGGAGTTGTGTGAAATCGATCCGCAATTGCGGACGATTCGCAATATCAATACGCGGGAAGAGTACCAGCGGATGCTGGAAGAGCTGTAAAAAAGGTCCGCGAAAGCAGACAGGCTCCCAGGGCGAACCTTCGTCGCGGCCAATTGCCAATTGAAAGTTCAGTAGTTCCAAGAAACGGTCGATTTGAACTGAGCCGCCGGCGCTAGTGCAGCAAACAGTATTTTCTGTTCCACCAAAACAAAAGCTTTCCCAACTTACCCTCCCGGGGGGGGCTCTTCGGGGAATTTAGTGGCAAATTCTCGTGACCCTCCCGCCGGGAGGGTCGCCAATCCCGACCTGACGGGATGGCGGGGAGGGGCCACTCTCATA
>CAMYKF010000187.1 GCA_947258905.1 uncultured Pirellulaceae bacterium
CAGTGGTATCTGGCATCGAGCGCTCGCGAAATTGGACCAGCCCGCAACATTAGCAAAACAAACATGATCGATACGGGCGAAATCCGCTATGACAAGCATCAATTGCGATGCCGACAAGTGGGCGTTTGCCGTCAGCACTAATTGGACAGATTGGGCTAATTGTATAAAGGATGGTTTCTGGCTCATCGTAACCCTGCGAGGGACAATCTCACATGCTG
Source organism: uncultured Pirellulaceae bacterium (assembly GCA_947258905.1). Taxonomy (GTDB): domain Bacteria; phylum Planctomycetota; class Planctomycetia; order Pirellulales; family Pirellulaceae; genus CAJQPP01. The sequence goes on from CAMYKF010000187.1 coordinate 219, forward strand.
TCGGGACGGCAGCATTGTCCTGTGTGGATGGCTCCGTTTTTGCAAGTACCTTTTTGTGGGTGGCGTTTTGTCAGAAGCAGTCTTGTGTTCGGCCTGTTCGCGCGACGCACATGGCCGCTGGCCCTGATGGTTTCCACCAACCAAGTCCCATTCCGCACATCGAACAGCAAGCGTTCAGGACAAAGCATGGGGCGTCTTGGTTTTAGGGCTGACAAAGTTCCATCACGTCATTGGTCTTGCAAACTCCTGTTGTTAGGTCGGTGTGTTAAACGGTTCTCACTTTGTATGGCTCGTTGCGGGTCAGTACGGCCCAGATCATACGAGCGGTTTTGTTGGCCATGGCGACAGCTGCTACCCTGCTTGGCTTGCGCGATAAGATGTGGGACTGTCCGATATTTCGTGTGCGAGGCTCATTCCCGTCATTGGCTGACGAACCACTCGCCGAACATGACGGCGAACTGGGTTTTGGCCTCGACCCATTCGCGCGGCGGACGTTTCCAGTCCTGCGCGGCTTGGTTGAGAACCAGATATAGCAGCTTCGAAGCGGCATCGTCACCGGGGAAGTGACCGCGGGTACGCACTGCGCGCCGCAGCTTGGAGTTCAACGCCTCGATGGAATTGGTGGTGTGGGAACGCGAAGAACGGAATGACCAGGTCCCAGTTCCGCCGCCAACTCGGGCCGATGGCGGGGTATTTCTTGCCCCAGGGGCCGGCCTCGAAGGCGTCCAGTGCGACTGCGGCGACCTCGGCATTCTTCGCCCGGTAGACGGCTCTGAGCGCCGCGGCGACCGGCTTTCGGTCTTTCCATGCGGCGAAGTTCATGGAGTGGCGGATCAGATGCACGATGCAGGTCTGGACGACTGTTTTGGGAAACACGGCATTGATCGCTTCGGGAAAGCCTTTCAGCCCGTCGACGACGGCGATCAGGATGTCGCCAACGCCGCGGGTTTTCAGTTCGTTCATCACCCGCAGCCAGAACTTCGCGCCTTCCGTCTGCTCGATCCACAGGCCCAGAACCTCCTTCGTCCCGTCCGGCAATATGCCGAGCGCGATGTAGACCGCCTTGTTGCGAACGAAGCCCTCATCGCGGATCTTGACCCGGATCGCGTCGAAAAAGACCAGCGGGAAACCTCCTCCAGCACCGCGTCCGTCACCGCTGAGATCAGATCGGGGGACACGTCGATGCCATAGAGCTCCTCCAGGTGCCCCCGGATCTCGCGCACCGTCATGCCGCGTGCATACATCGACACGATCTTGTCGTCGAAATCGGGAAAGCGGCGCTGATATTTCGCAATCAGCTTCGGATCGAAGGTTCCCGCCCGGTCGCGCGGGATGTCCAGCGTGACCTTCGAGGTGCCGGTCAGCATCGTCTTCTTCGACGAGCCATTGCGGTGGTTTCGGACACCTCTGCGATCCTCGTCATCCAGATGCTCGTCCAGTTCGGTGTTCAAAAGACGCTCCGAAAGCGCCTTCTTCAACTCATCAACAAGACCGTCCTTCGAAAACAGCTCTTGCGGGTCGCGTCCAGCCAGAAGCTGGTCCAGAAGTTCCTTCTCGATCGCCATATGATGTTCCTTTCCGTTCCATCATTATGACCTCCCACACAGAATTTCTGACAGTCCCGGGAAGGCACCGTCCCTGCGCTTCGATCTGTCGAACACCGGAATATGCGGCAGGATACCTTCTTCGTGCAGGAGCCAGTTGAGATTGTCTGCTGCACCATAGGCCGTATCGGCTGCCAGTATCTCCGGGTACAAGTCGAACGTCTCACGCGTTCGCCTGATCATGGTTCGTGTCGCTCCAACCTCAGCCTGTCGGATTGCCCTGCTGGCTTCAACATCCACGATGATCGCATTGTCGGTGTCGATCAGATAATTGTCGGCATAGGCGAAGAAGGCCGGACC
>CAMYKF010000188.1 GCA_947258905.1 uncultured Pirellulaceae bacterium
CGGAAGATGAAAGGCAAGCACGACGGATTCAATGCCGACACCGGCCAGTACGTCGACCTGGTCGAGGCTGGAGTTATCGATCCAGCGATGGTTGTGCGTACGGCACTGCAAAACGCAGCCAGTGTCGCTTCGCTGCTGCTGACCACCGATTCCCTTGTCACCGAAATCCCCGTCGATGAAGACGAGGAAGGCGGTGCCCACGACCATCACGGAATGGGTGGTGACATGGGCATGGGTGGCATGGGTGGCATGGGAGGCATGGGAGGCATGGGCGGCATGGGTGGCATGGGCATGCCCGGCATGATGTAATTTCTCACTGCCCGGTTTGACCCGGACATCTTTCTCTCAAACGACAACTCAAACTTCAAACACACATAAATACAGGAACTAAACAATGGCCAAAATCAACATTCGACCTCTGGACGATCGCATTGTCGTGGAACCCCTGGACGCCGAGGAAACCACCAGCGGCGGCATCGTGCTGCCTGACGCCGCACGGGAAAAGCCCCAGCGCGGCACGGTTGTGGCAGTGGGTCCCGGCAAGCTGCTGGACAGTGGCGATCGCGGTGCAGTGGCTGTGACCGTCGGTGACGAAGTGATCTTCGGCAAATACGGTGGCACGGACATCGAAGTCGACGGAACGGAAGTCAAAATTCTGCGCGAATCGGACATCCTCGCCAAAGTGGTCTAGGTCCGTACGTCATCGGAATCTGCACGAACAACAACCGCACAACCTTTAAGGAATTCCTAACGTGGCTAAACAACTTATCTTCGACGACTACGCCCGGCAGCGGATGCTCAAGGGCATCGACAAGCTGGCCGACGCCGTCGCCATCACCATGGGCCCCACCGGCCGCAATGTGATTATTAACAAATCGTTTGGCGGACCCACCGTCACGAAGGACGGCGTTACCGTGGCCAAGGAAGTCGAGCTGGAAGACCGCTTTGAAAACATGGGTGCCAAACTGGTTTCCGAAGTCGCCCAAAAGACCTCCGACCTGGCGGGAGACGGAACCACGACGGCTACCATACTGGCCCGGGCCATCTACCGCGAAGGGATTCGCTGTCTGGTTTCCGGCTGCAATCCCATGGCCGTACGTCGTGGCATCGACCGCGCTGTCGACGCAGCGGAGAACTTTTTGCAGGACATGGCCAAGCCCGTCTCCAAAAAGGAACAAAGCGACGTGGCCCATGTCGGAGCCATTAGCGCCAATAACGACATGGAAATCGGCAATCTGCTGGCCGAAGCCCTGCATCGTGTCGGCAACGATGGCGTGATTACGGTTGAAGAAGGCAAAACCCGCGAGACGACCGTCGATTATGTGGACGGCATGCAGTTCGACAAGGGCTACATCTCGCCTTACTTCATCAATCGCCCTTCCGAAATGGATTGCGAATTCGAAAACGCACTGGTGCTGCTGTTTGAGAAAAAGATCAGCAATATCCGCGACATCGTGCCAATTCTGGAAAAGGTCGGCAGTACCGGCCAGCCACTGTTGATCATCGCCGAAGATGTGGATGCCGAAGCACTGACGCTGCTCGTCGTCAACAAACTGCGCGGCACACTGAATGTTTGTGCCGTCAAGGCTCCTGGCTTCGGCGATCGCCGCAAGGCCATGCTTGGCGATATCGCCACGCTCACCGGCGGCATCCTGATTAGCGAGGACCTGGGCATCCAGCTGGAAAACCTGACGCTGGAACATCTGGGCAAGGCCAAGAGGGTCAACATCGACAAAAGCAACACGACGATTGTCGAGGGCGCCGGAACTCGCAAGGACGTCAATGGGCGGATCGACCAGATTCGCCGCATGGCCGGGCAAACCGACAGCGATTACGACCGCGAGAAACTGCAGGAGCGTCTGGCAAAACTGACTGGCGGCGTGGCAGTGATCAAGGTCGGTGCCGAAACCGAAACCGAGATGAAGCAGAAAAAGGCCCGTGTCGAGGACGCATTGCACGCGACTCGCGCGGCCATCGAAGAAGGGATTCTGCCGGGCGGCGGCGTGGCCCTGTTGCGAGCCCGCGAGGCCGTGGAAAAAGCCCGTAGCAGCGCCAAGGGTGACGAGAAAATCGGTGTCGACATCGTCTTGAAATCGCTCGACGCTCCCGTCCGTCAGATCGCTGACAACGGTGGCATCGATGGCTCGGTCGTGGCCGACAACATCTTGCAGAAGTCCAAAAACTACGGATTCGACGCCAACACCGGTGAATATGTCGACATGTTCAAGGCGGGCATCATTGATCCCGTGAAAGTCGTACGAACGGCACTGCGAAATGCTGCCAGCATCGCCGCATTGCTGTTGACCACCGACGCGATGGTGTCAAACTTCGAAGACGAAGACAAAAAGAAGAGCCTCGTGGAAGGGGCTGTTTCCTGACACGGGCTGCGCCGGCGCAACCCCCCCGCGGGTTACGCTGAAAACAACTCCCTGGCTGCACAGGCCTGTCCCGGAATCGGACAGGCCGCAGCCGGACAGGGAGATTGCATCAAAGGACGGAATCGGTTGATTCGGACGGAATCGGTTGATTAGTTTTGACTCGCGATTACAGCCAACCCGAAACGCCGGCGAGATCGGTAACCATGATCCTCGTTGACGCTTCGGGTCCCTTGCTGTCAGGGCAGTTAAGTCGTTTGATGCGCACAGGGCCTGACAGCCACCGCAGTGACTTGCGCTGCCGCCGGGACTGTCGGGGGAAGTTGTGTGACTCGTTAGTTTGCCGCATCTGATTATGGCCAAACGCTGTTATTACGAAGTTCTTGGTGTGCAACGCCAGGCCTCGGACCGCGATATTGCCAAGGCATATCGCCGGCTGGCGGTGCAGTTTCATCCGGACAGCAATCCGGACGACGCCGAAGCCAACTTCAAATTCAAGGAAGCGGCCGAGGCCTTTGAAATCCTCGGGGATCCAAACAAGCGTTCCCGTTATGACCGCTACGGGCATGCTGGCGTGGAAGGAGCGGGCTTTGGCACCGCCGAGGACATCATGTCCGCCTTTTCCGAGATTTTTGGCGACGGATTGTTTGGCAGTTTCTTTGGCGGCCGGAATCGTACGCGTCGCGGTGCTGACGTGCGGGCCGACGTGACGTTGACACTGGAGGAAGCGGCCACCGGCGTTAACAAATCAATTTCCTTTACGCGTGGCCAGCGCTGCGAAAAATGTGATGGGACCGGCGCCCGCCCCGGGACCCAGCCGCAAGTCTGTACCAAATGCAATGGTCACGGCCAGGTACTTCAGTCCAACGGCATCCTGCGCGTGCAAACCGCTTGTCCTTCCTGCCGGGGCAGCGGCCAGATGATCACCGACCCATGTTTTGACTGTCGCGGTTACGGAATTCAGAAAAAGAAAGTTGAACTGGAAGTCGCCATTCCCGCCGGCGTCGATGACGGGATGCGAGTGCGGTTGCAAGGCGAGGGTGAACCGCCTCCGTCGGGTGACGGACCGTCCGGTGACTGTTATTGTTTTATCAAGGTGCGCAAGCACAAGCTGTTCCATCGCGATGGCTCGAATCTCGTCCTGCAGCTCCCGATTACCTACTCGCAAGCCGCCCTAAGTGCGACCATCGAGGTTCCCACACTGGAAGGGCCCGACGAATTGAAGGTGCCTGCGGGCACACAGTCAGGTGATGTGTTCCGGATTGCCGGTCGGGGCATGCCCGATCCCCAGTCGGGCCGCAAGGGTGATTTGCTGGTTCAAACCTTTATTGAGACGCCAAAGAGACTTAGCCAAAGACAAGAGGAATTACTGCGGGAACTTGCGGAACTGGAACAGACCGACGTTTCACCCCAGCGAAAATCGTTTCTCGAAAAACTCAAGGACTACTTCGCCGTTCCCGACAGCAGTTAAACAGGCAGACTGACAAAGTCGCGCATAAACCGCACACCTTTTCCTAACACAATAATACGACCCATCATGACCAACGAACCGTCCGATATCGACATTGATCAACCCGGATCGCAAGTCCAGCCATCCGACGAGCAGCTGGATGCGGCCGCTGCCACCGATTCCAACGTAATCGAATCGCTGCGTGAACAACTGGCCGAAGCTGAAAAGAAAGCTCTTCTGCACCAGGCAGATATGGAGAACTTTCGGCGCCGCAAAAGCCGCGAAACGGAAGACCTCGTCCGCTATGCGACGATGCCATTGATTACCAGTCTGCTGGACGTGGTCGACAATCTGGACCGGGCCATCGAGGCAGCCGGTTCGAATCAGGGCAATTCAGGTTTGCACGAAGGAGTGGATCTGGTTGCCACGCAACTGAATACGGTGCTGCAAAATGCCGGGTGCAAAAAAATCGAGGCTCTGGGTCAGCCGTTTGATCCCAACCTGCACGAAGCCATCCAGATGCAGCCGTCCGACCAGCCAGTCAACATCGTGATAAACGAAGTTCAGACGGGATATCAACTGCACGATCGTGTCGTGCGGCCTGCCAAAGTCATCATCTCCACCGGTCCCGCCGGATAACAGATAAACAGCCTCCCGGAAACGCCTTCTCCAGCAAAGATATGCCTACCTACGATTACCAATGCGATGCCTGTCAGCACGAATTCGAGCTGTTCCAGCGCATTAGCGAAGACCCGATCAGGAAATGTCCCGAGTGTAAAAAGAACAAATTGCGGCGTTTGTTTGGCACCGGAGCCGCCGTTGTGTTCAAAGGCAGCGGCTTCTACGAAACCGACTATCGCAGCGATTCTTATAAGAAGGGCGCTGAAGCTGACAAAAAGAAATCGGATTCAGGGTCCGGCAAGTCGGATTCAAAATCGGAGTCCGGGGCAAAGTCAAAATCGGGCGGCGGCAGCAAGTCCGAATCTTCATCCAGCTCTTCCAGCGATACCGGCTCTTCAAAATCCGGCGGCAAATCTTCCGATAAGACCTAAAGTAGCCAAAGTGGCAAACACTTCGGGGTCGGGCGACCTCTCCAGGCTCTAGCCTTTAATAGTGAGCGGCAAGGCGCTAGCCGCCGGTTTGTCCGCCTATACCCGCGGCTAGCGCCCTGCGGCTCACAAGTTCCTGGCCCAAATGGGAATTGAAGGGCAGTGCCTGGAAGTTGTTTCAAA
>CAMYKF010000189.1 GCA_947258905.1 uncultured Pirellulaceae bacterium
TGTCCAGCAACTGCTGCAGGGCCTTGCGAATCTTGGGGAATTTGATGGGCAAGCCAAGAACGCGATGCTGCTCGCCCGTGTTGGCTTTTTCGGCAAAGGCGTCGAGATATTCCTTTTTGACCAGGATCAGGGCGGGCAGCCCCCTGGTCGCGGGATATTGCAGGAATTCGTTGAAGGCCTCGATGGCGGCAAACCCGAGATCGGCTGATCCGAAAATCACACATTGGGCTGGCATATCCTCGGCCGGATCGAGGTCACGGAATCGGGCCAGGGCGCGTAGCGGATCGCTAAAGATCAGCACCTTGTAACCGATCTTCTTGAGTCGTTTCCGCAACATATCCTGCAAGGTGGCATTGGATTCGACCACCATCACGGTATGCCCCTGCCCCTCCGTAATCTGATGCGTTCGTTCCTCATGGTCCCTGGCGTCTTTATCAGCCATTTGCGGATCATATTTCTGGCTGTCGCCACGTTTGATCGCCTTGATCACACTCATGGTTTCATCGAGCGCCGCTTTGGGACTCTGAATCCGGACCTTGGGATCCAGTTCCATCAGCCGATGTGTCAGCGTGACTACGCGGTGGGGCAAATCGGGCTCCAGACCGGACAGCGGCGGGATCTGGCGATAACGGTCCGAACTCATGCGTCGCATGCGTTCACGGGTCTCGTACATCGGTGGTTCGCCGCTGAGCATGTGATAGAGGTTGCAGCCGACAAAGAAGATATCGCTGCGTTTGTCGTTGCGGGAGACATTGGTGGTTTTTTCCAAACCCGCATAGTCCACCGAACGGGGATTGTAAAACCCGGAGCGCTCCTGCTCATCGTCCTCGCCGGCGGCCAAACCAAAGTCGACCAAACAGGCACGACCGGAACTGGACAGCAGCACATTGGAGAGTTTGATGTCGCGATGGCTGATGCCCTTTTTGGCAGCGTAGGTCAGACCGCTACACACGTCCTTGGTGACATCCAGCGCCATCATCAGCTTGACCTTGCCATGCGCCCTGACAAACTCGCGCATGTTCTGGCCTTCGATAAAGTCCATGACCATGTAGATGCGGCCACGATAGTTTTCGACTTCGTAAATCGGCACGATGTTGGGGTGCCGCAATTTCATCACAGTCTGGGCTTCGCGCATGAACCGCTCGCGCGTGATCATGTCGTCGGTATAGCGGTTGCGCAGCACCTTGACCGCACGCACGTCGCCGGTCTTGACATTTTCCGCTCGATACACGCGGGCAAACGTTCCCGCACCGACCAGATACAGCACTTTCCAGTTGCCGTAGTGATACCCCTTGCGGTGGCCGTCCAGCAGTCGGGTCAGTTGCCAGTTGGTGAGCAAGCCGTTCTTCAGCAGATACGACTGGAATTTCTCCACATCCACATTGCGACCGCCCAGGGCCGATAGCGCACCACTGACCTGCTTGTCATCCAGCAACCGACAACTCTGGATCAGTTGTACAAGTTCGTCAATGGAGTATTCGCGCATAATCGCTGTGGGCGGGCGGTACAGGTGAGGCGGGCATGGCTGGGCCGCTGTCACCGGGATATCGAGAAGACTGCAGTTGCGGGGCCATCCGAACTTCTATTCTAGGCCCGAAGGGCCAGTTTTACAACGAAATTGCCCTTCCCCAACGCTGCCAGGCGGGCATCCGCAAGTGTCATTGGCAGGCAAATCGACCGAAAAAAAGGAACAGGCAAATCGCGGTTTGCCGGTTCCTGATTTGGTCACACCGGGTCGGAGGTGGTGTTTTCGTAGTCGTCCGGGAGTTATCCGGTCTGCTCGTCGAGCGTCTTTTTGTACAGATCGCGTTCGCGACGCGTGGCATCCAGGTCGAACATGAGGTATTTCATGTCCAGTCTGAGTTGGCCCAATGCTTCCTGAACCAGGTTCAGGATGCGTCGTCGCCGCTGTGTGAATTCAACAACACGTTGCACACAGCGTTCCAGTTCAACCCGGTATTGTTCGGGAACCTCGCCGACTCGCTGTTGCAGGTCGACGATTTCTGCCGGCAAGGCGTCGGAGCGGGTCTTCATTCGGTTGGTTGGGATTTCGTTCATTTGGTTTTGGTCTCCATGGGTTTTCCAACCACTTGAAGCGAAGCCTGTGCCAGGATTCGCGCCGATTTTGCCAGCATTGCGTTAACCCGTTACATGAAAAGGGCTTACAGCAACAGTCCGTCGCCGGGGTGCGGCGGGGTTGTGTTGCCATAGTTCAACATCAATCAACGTAGATGGATTTTTGTGAGGTTGCTACAACCCCGTCGGCCCTCTGCGCGCCATTGCGAACCCGTAAAAACACGGGCATTGCGGCCTGCCCGACTGGCGATGTTGACTTATTACCACTTTGTTGACGATCGGAAACCATGAAATCCGCCTCCATCTGCAGCCATCCCATATCGATCCCGATCGGGTTTTGCCTCGTCTGGTTGTTGTTTGCCGGAAGCCCTTTGTCAGCCCAGACGCTGTCGATCCCCGATGGATGGACGCTTGAGGAAACCGACTGCCAGATTCCTGCGCGCAACTGGGTGGCGCGGGAATCGGTGGAGCAATTTCACTCAGCGCCCGACTCCACGCATATCCACTTCAGGGCCAGTTACGGGACGCGGGTGATGATCAGCCATGCGGTGACACCGGCGCGAGTGATTGAGGAATTGCGGCCGGCATTGTGGGTGCAGGGCACTCGTCCCGGCATTCAGTTGTATGCCCGGGTGGTGCTGCCGCAGACAAGTGATCCGCTACAAACCGGTCCGATGAGCGTATTGCTGCCCGGCCCGGTTTGCGAGGACGTCACCGAGTGGCAAAAGCTGGATTTTGCGGATTCGGAAAAGCCACTTCCCGAGTTGCTGGAAGAAGCAGTCTGGAAATTGCGAGCCCGTTACAACCAGCGTGTGGATTCCAGCGGAGCCTACGTCGACAAACTGGTCCTGAATATTTACACCGGTCCCGGCACCAGTTCGCTGTGGATCGACGATATCGAAGTGCCGGGTGCCGTCATTGCCAACACAACCGATCAGGCGGTGCGACACGATCCCCAGGTTCGCCAGGTGGCTTGGGAACAGGAACTGGATTTCGGCCGCCGCCCGGCGCTGACCAAGGTCAACAGCACGATTCTGGAAGTACGCGGCCAGCCGTTTTTTGTGCGTTCGATTCAGCACAACGGCGAGCCGTTTGAACTGTTGCGTGGACTCGGTTTCAACACCATTGAGCTGCCCGTCACCGCCACCGTCCAGCAACTCAGGCAAGCGGAGCGTCTGGACATGTGGATCGTTTGTCCGGCGCCCCAATCGGCTGGACTGGAGCCGTTGACGGCCGAGTTCGATCGCGTGCTGGCCTGGTCACTGGGTGAAGAACTCGACCATCACGATGTGGAACGCATTGCGGCCACACGGCGCGAAGTCGAGCACTCGGATTTTCGCGAGGGCCGTCCCATGGTGGGCTTTGCCAATTCAGCCCTTTCTGATCTGTCCCGACACTGCGACATCCTGAGTGTGGGTGTTGAACCGATCGGCGGCAGCTTTATTCTCAGCCAGTACAGTGACTGGATCGAACAACGGGCCCGCCTGGCAGACAAGAACCTGCCGTTGTGGGCCTCGATCCAGACCCAATTGCCGCAGTCGATTCGCGCCCAGGCGGCTGCCATGGCCAATGGCGTTCCACCGTTGCCGGTCGAGGCGGCACAGATTAAATATCTGGCCTACGAAGCGATCGCCGGCGGTGCCCGCGGCATGCGTTTTCTGTCCCATTCACGGCTGGATGCCTCCGACCCCGTAGCTCGCTTGCGTAGTCTGACCTTGCGCTGGCTCAATGCCCATCTGCGTCAACTGGAACCGTGGGTGGCCGGCGGTGCGGTCGTTGATCGTGAGCAATCGTCCGATCGCGACCGGCAACTAACGACACTGGCCACCAGCCGGGCGCGGCTGGTGTTGATTCAGCAAGCCACCCAGCTGGAACAACTGGTGGCCGGCGACACGCCACTGAACTCGTTTCAGTTTTCCGATCATTCGCTCAATACGTCCGAAGGGGTCTATCATCTGACCGAATCGGGAATGATGCCGCTGGATCAGGGCCGCGTGATGACGGGAAATGAAATCACCATTGACCAGTGCGGAAGCCTGGAAGCGGTATTGATCACCCAGGAACCGGTCGTCATCAATCGACTGGCTGAATCGTATCTGCGTGCCGGCGAGCAATCCCAGTCGCAAATGCGTCTGGACATCGTGCGTCAATGGATGGTGATTTCGCAATTGATTATGGAACAACTCACTCGCATTGGCCAAGCCGAGCCCGCCGCGTCGGGAGCCATCAATGAAGCCAACAATGCCTTGCGACAGGCCCAGGCCCTGATTGACCAGGGCAGTGCCATGACGGCTGGCGAACTGCTGGGCCGGGCCGAGCAACAATTGGCCAGTGCACGCAGGACCATTCTTTCCAATGCCCGGGAACCCTTTGTCTCCTCCACTTCCAGTCCCCTGTTGTCACACGTTTCGCTGGTGCCACTGCACTTTGCACTGATTAACCGGATCGACTCCCAGGCCTGGCAAGCCAATGGACTAGCTGGCGGCGACTTTGAAAACCTCGAGCATATGACATCCAACGGCTGGGAAAACCATCGCGCCAACGACGATCGCGTCAGCACGCATGTGGAACTGGCCACCTCTTCGGTTGTCGATGGCGAGCGGGCGCTGCTGTTAAGCGTGCAGCCGTCCCGCGAGGGTCCCGAGCAGCCGCTGGTGGATCGCACGCCGTTGTGGATTCGTTCAGGGCCGGTGCCGGTGCGGGCCGGTCAACTGGTGCGGATTCACGGCTGGATCAAGGTGGATCAGCCGATTCGCGGATCGCTGGACGGGCTGATGATTATGGATTCGATCGGCGGCAATCTGACTGGCGAACGCATCAATGTGACCAGCGGCTGGCAGGAGTTCTCGATGTATCGCTCTCCGGCGCGTGACATGGAACTGACACTGACGTTTGCCTTGACCGGTTACGGCCAGGTGCAGATTGATGAGGTGCAGGTGCGAGTGCTCGATCTGACCGAGCCATTGCGGCAGGCCCGCAA
>CAMYKF010000190.1:0-5042 GCA_947258905.1 uncultured Pirellulaceae bacterium
GAGGTGACACCGGTGTTTGCCGTCAACTTCTTCTTTGCCCGGACAGCGGGACTGGTCGATCGGGAGAAAGGATTCGTCCTGGTCGCTGATTCGAGGTACATGCCAGCCGAGGATTTTGGCAAGCAGATGGATCAAAGCATTCGTGGTGAGATGAAATCTGGCGGGGACGAATTCGAGGATACCGTGGTCGTGGAAGCGGGCGAACGGGACATCGTCGTCAAGGGTGAGACGATTACTTTCCGGTTCGACAAGGCCAAGGGCCGCGACTCCGACGAAATCTACTGGGAGGTAATGGGCGTTGTGCCCGGAAACGACAACCCGACCTTTGTGATGCTGAAGCTGCTCGATTCAGCCTATCCCGAAGACGAGATCGTGAGGCGGCTGGAAGCGATTCGGTAGCGCCTGCTCATGCACGACCTGCGCCGAACGAGGTCAAGACCGGTTGCCGGTCCGCAGGTTGTGACTTACCATCGTCCGCACGTCTGGTCGATTCCCCGATTGCCGGTCCGCCCGGCGCGAATCACAGAACCGCGACCATGAGAGTGAGGATGCCCGGACGTCCGCTCCCTCGCTGTCGCGGTTCTGCCTTTGGCCGGTCAGCGTTGTCCGTTCCAAATTCCTCCAACAGCTGAAAATCTGATGCTTGTCGCCATTCCCCGGGAGAGTTCCAGCGACGAACACCGTGTCGCCGGTACGCCCCAATCGGTCAAGAAGATCAAGACGCTGGGTTACGATGTGCTGGTGGAAAGCGGCTGCGGCGAGCAAGCAGGCTTCCTGGACGACCACTACGCAGCCGTCGGAGCACGCGTCACCAGCGATGGCAACGAACTCTGGTCCTCCGCCGATGCGGTGTTGTGTATCGATCCACCTACTGCCAGCGATATCGATCGCATGAAGTCCGGTGCGGTATTGATCGGCCTTTTGTGGCCGGCGAAAAACCCCGAGTTGCTGGATACTCTGCGACAAAAAAACATCTCTGCCTTGTCCATGGACTGCGTGCCGCGGATTTCGCGAGCCCAGAAGATGGATGCCCTCAGCTCGATGGCCAACATTGCTGGTTATCGCGCGGTGATTGAGGCCGCCAGTCAATTCGGCGGATTCTTCACGGGCCAAATTACCGCGGCCGGCAAGGTACCACCCGCCAAGGTACTGGTGATCGGCGCGGGCGTGGCCGGATTGTCGGCGATTGGCACGGCCAAGAGTCTGGGTGCCATCGTGCGGGCCTTTGATACCCGCCTGGCCGTCAAGGAACAAATCGAAAGTATGGGAGCCGAGTTTCTCGAGCTGGAGTTCGAGGAATCGGGTGAGGGTGCCGGCGGCTACGCCAAGGTGATGAGTGACGAATTCATCAAGGCCGAAATGGAGTTGTTCGCCGAGCAGGCGAAAGAAGTTGATATCATCATCACAACCGCGTTGATTCCGGGCAAACCGGCTCCACGGCTGGTGACGGCGGACATGGTCAAGTCGATGAAACCGGGCAGCGTGATTGTCGACCTGGCCGCGGAGAACGGCGGCAATTGCGAACTGACACAAAAGGGCCGCGTGGTCAAGGAGCACGACGTCACCGTGGTCGGCTACACCGATCTTCCCAGCCGGCTGCCCAAACAGTCATCGATTTTGTTCGCCAACAACGTCGTCAATCTGCTGGTTGATTTGACGCCGGAAAAGGATGGCCAGTTAACCATCGATACGAACGATGAAGTGGTTCGTGCTGTTGTCGTGACTCATGAGGGAGAAACGTTGTGGCCGCCGCCGCCCGTCGAGCCTTCGCCAGTGGCTGCCCCCAAACCGCACGCCGAATTAGCTGCTGCAGCTGTCGAGGGGGCGCCGCAGTCGTTCTGGAAAAAATGGGGCCTGACCATTGTGGTCGCGTTGGTGCTGGTGTCCTCGCTGCTGTTTATCGGCCGATTTGCTCCCGCATCGTTCATGTCGCATCTGACGGTTTTTGTGCTGGCCGTGTTCGTCGGATGGCAACTGATCTGGAACGTGACCCCGGCTCTGCATACGCCGCTGATGAGTGTGACCAACGCGATTAGCGGCATCATCATCCTCGGTGCGATCCTGCAAATGAACGGAGATTTCTCGTTTGCCACCATCTTTGCGTTTGTCGCCGTGTTGATCGCGATGATCAACGTGACTGGCGGATTTTATGTGACTCAACGCATGCTGGGCATGTTTCGCAAACAGGATTAATCAATGCTTACAAAATGCTGGTTGCTGGCTCAGGCTACGACTGAATTGAACGAGGAAACCGGCGACAGCGCTGGCGTTGCCGATCAGGCGGTTGAAGGCGTCGTCGAACAACTGGGGCTGAGCGAATACCTGCTGTCGTGGATGCCCAACATGCTGTCGCTGGCCTATCTGATTGCCGCGGTGCTGTTCGTTTTCAGTCTGGGTGGATTGAGCCGACATGAGACGGCGCGACGCGGTAACGCCTGCGGCATCATCGGGATTGCCATTGCGATTCTGGCGACGCTGGCCTTTGGTGACTTTCGCGGCGGTTTTGCTGGTATTCTGGTGGCCCTGATCATCGGGTCGGTGATCGGCTTTTATGTCGCCAGGCGTGTGCAGATGACGGAGATGCCCCAGCTGGTGGCGATTTTGCACAGTTTCGTGGGTCTGGCCGCCGTCCTGGTGGGGCTCAGCAACCAGATTTCGCCCGCCCATGTCCCGCTTCCCGACGAGGAGCTGATTCACAAGATCGAGATATTCCTCGGCGTCTTCATCGGTGGCATTACGTTTACCGGTTCGGTGGTGGCGTTTGGCAAACTGGATGGCAGGATTACCAGCAAGCCGCTGATGTTACCTGGCCGGCATTGGCTGAATCTGGTCATGGTGGTGTTGTGTTTGGTTATGGGGTACCTGTTTATCAACGCATCCTCGCTGGGCTGGAGCCTGGTCCCGCTGTTTGGCATGACGTTGATTTCCTTTGTTCTCGGGGCCCACATGGTGATGGCGATTGGTGGAGCCGATATGCCGGTCGTGGTTTCGATGCTGAACAGCTACAGCGGCTGGGCGGCAGCGGCCACCGGATTCATGCTGCAGAATGACCTGTTGATCGTGACCGGGGCGCTGGTAGGCAGCAGCGGTGCGATTCTCAGTTACATCATGTGCGCCGCCATGAATCGATCATTTATCAGTGTGATCATGGGTGGGTTTGGTACCGAAGGCGGAACGCACGCTGCCGGCTCTGGCGAGCAACTGACGTATCACGAAACTCATGCCGAAGATGTGGCCCATGTTCTGGCCGACGCGCAAGAAGTCATCATCGTGCCCGGCTACGGCATGGCTGTGGCCCAGGCCCAGCATCCGATTCACGAAATCATGGAAGTGCTGAAAGAACGGGGCGTCAAAACCCGATTTGCCATTCATCCGGTAGCCGGACGATTGCCCGGACATATGAATGTGTTGCTGGCCGAAGCACGCGTGCCTTACGACGTCGTGCTGGAGATGGACGAGATCAACGACGATTTTCCCGATACCGACGTGGTGCTGGTGATTGGTGCCAACGATATCGTCAACCCCTCAGCCCTCGACGATCCGGGAAGCCCGATCTATGGCATGCCGGTGCTGGAAGCGTGGAAGGCCGGGCATGTCGTTATCCTGAAACGCAGCATGGCCACCGGATACTCGGGCATCGATAATCCGCTGTTTTACAATGACAACTCGGCCATGCTGTTTGGCGACGCGAAAGCCAGTGTGGACGGAATCCTGCAACATCTGCGCAGCGACGCCGCGGTGGCCGCCCATTAGGTTTTGGCGGTTGTGACCGCAGCTGCTCAAGCTGAGCGGCAAGTTCACTCTGGAAGAGCGAGGCCCTCGCTCTTCATCGTACGAAATTTGATCGTGATCCGGCGCCATCTACTCAAACTGAGCGTTTGTGCATGAGTCGAATAGTAGGCCCGACGTTTACGTCGGGTAATACCGAACGCCCAACCTGTCTCGCTCCCCGCCCGCCGCTTGGCGGCGGGCGGGGAGCGAGATTGTTTCTTGTCTCATCAAACCCGAGCTAAAGCTCGGGCCTAATAATGGTTTTGCATGTCTTCATTGTCATCGATCAGGCAAAACCGCTCAGTTTTCGCATCTAGGACGCGGATGGCGTGCGAAGGGCCTCGCACGCCTACATTTTTGCCACACTTCAAGAAACCGCTCAGTTCTAATAGCTAGTGAAACGTGAATTCATGAGCCCTTCTACCGCTCCCCAATTCCCGGCTGGCGAGTTCGTTTCGCCCGGCGGTTGCAATGCGTCAGCCCGAGAGGGTTACATCGGACAAATTGAAATGTTTCCAGCGGAGTTACGCGCGGAGGTCGAATCGTTAACCGAAGAACAGCTCGAAACCAGGTACCGCAACTGGTCGATTCGCCAGATTGTGCATCACCTGGCGGACAGCCATATCAATTGTTACGTGCGTTTCAAATGGGCGTTGACCGAGGAAACGCCGACCATCAAGTCCTATGACGAAACGCTGTGGTCCGGCGTCGTCGATGCCGTGTCGGCTCCGGTCGAAAGTTCGCTGCAAATCCTGCAAGGCGTCCACCGCCGCTGGGGGCAGTTAATGCGGCGAATGGACGAAGCTCAATGGGCCTGCGGTTTCTTTCATCCCGAACTGGATCGGGTGGTGACCCTGGTTGAAGCCCTGCCGAGCTATGTGTGGCATGGCCAGCATCACCTGGCACAAGTTCGCTGGGTGAAACACCAACAGGGCTGGTAAGGCAGCTTACCTGCCGCCAGGCCACTTGAAACCGAAACCGCCTCCGAACTGTGCCTCAGGTCCGGAGTATTCCGGATTGATCTGCAGCGTGTCCGTGTCACTGCGAATCGGCACGATCCGCACGAAAATCCGCCAGGCGTCGGTGTTCTGCGTTTTGATCAAGGTCTCCTGATCGAGCGCCCGCGCATAAGTGTCGGTCAACCCAACGGTGATCCAGGGTGTGTCAGGCGGCGCGTAGGCAAAACGGTCGACCACCATGATGCTGGAACCGAGTCCAGACACGAAGGCATCCGCTTCCGCATCAGACGCAAATGAACGAAACCAGTTGAC
>CAMYKF010000190.1:5067-12976 GCA_947258905.1 uncultured Pirellulaceae bacterium
TGGATTGGGGCGGGTTGTATTGAACATCGATGCGAAAGTCGTGCAGGTAGTCGGAGTACAGGACTGCGGACTGTGCCTGGACGAGTTGTGTGGCGCTGAGCGTGATGACCAGCGCTAACAGGGGCTTTACAAGGTTCATGCCTGTTCCTGTATCTGGGAGGAGAGAGAAAGTGTGGTGTTCCCTGGTCAGCGAAAAGGCGTTTCCGATGTTACACAGGTCTCCATATCGTGGGCGAAGCGCAAAAAAAAAGCGCCGGCGATGCGGCGCTCTGATGAATTTGACAAAGGACCGTCCTAGTTGCCCTTGTCGTCGTTCTGGGCTCGCGAGCGGCGTGGGGTACGACCGAGTTCCACGGTGGTCGAGGTCTCTTCGTCGTCACGGACGTAGACGATTTCGATTTCGGTTCCCGGACGATTGGTTCGCAAAAAGGCGGTCATTTCACCCTGATCGGCGACCGTTTCGCCACTCAGAGAGATGATGATGTCACCCACCTGCAATCCTGCCTTGGCGGCTGGAGCATCATCGACGACTTCCTCAATCCGCGGGCCGCGATCGTCGGACTCGTAATCCAGTCGCACTCCAAAAAACGACGGGCGACGGGCACGCCGCGCTCGTGTGACCTCGGTGTACTTGGGAGCTACCTCGGCGCTGGCCAGTTCCTCGATCAGTCGCTGGGTGTAATCGACGACGCGATTGGCTCCGTCAATGTTCAGCGTTTCGTAGTCGTCTTCGGGAGTGTGGTAGATATTGGTCAGGCCCGTGTGCAGGAACATCACGGGAATTTCCTTGCGGACAAAGGCCATATGGTCGCTGCCGGCAAACGGGCTGGCCTGTTTGTCCAGGGCCAGCGGCTGGGCGGGGTCGTTGGCGGCGTCGCAGATCGCGTCAAATGTGTCGCCGGACCCGGTGCCAAAGATCGTCAGCTTGTCGTTTCGCAAGCGGCCGATCATGTCGTAGTTGATCATGGCGACGGTCTTGTCCAGCGGATACAACGGTTCCTCGACATAGTAGGCACTGCCGAGCAGGCCGCGTTCCTCGCCACTGAAGGCAATGAAGACCAGCGTGCGTCCGGGTTTTGTATCGGACTGGGCAAACCGCCGCGCCAGTTCCACCACGCCCGCCGTACCCGTCGCGTTATCGTCAGCGCCATTGTGGATTTCACGCCGGCCCGGTGCGGCAGAACCATATCCACCAAAACCGAGATGATCGTAATGGCCGCCGATCACAATGTACTCGTCGGCATGGGGGCCTTCGCCTCGCACAATGCCCACAACATTGGACGTGTCAACCTTGTTGTTGGAGTAAGCGGCCGAGCCCGACACCGTCCATTCGCTGACCTGCTGTGACAATGGTTCGAGGTATTCATCAATGCGGGTTTCGATGTCTTCGAGGTTATCCAGTTCCCCGCCGGGTGGGGCGATCAAGGGTGCCTGTTCCAGCAAATCATTGATGACCTCGCGTTTGACGTGAAAGAACGGAACGGCGTTGCTAACGCGGCCGAATTGTGCGGGCTGCGCCAATTCGTCGGTGCCTTCGGCGACGCGCAGTCCGTCATTGACCATGATGATGCCGCGGGCCCCGGCTTCCTGCGCCAACTCGATCTTGCGGGAGATGGAAGCGTTACTCGAGTTGTCGGTGCCGTCAAACACACTGTTGGGATCGCGCTGCTGGGGCTCCATGCGAATCATCACGACTACCTTGCCCTCAACATCGATATCGCGATATTCCAGATAGTTGTTGTCCTCGTCGCTGATGCCGTATCCCGCAATCACCAGTTCAGTATTCTCAAATTCGCCAGGCCCGCCGGTCATCAGTGGCTGGAAATGGTCGCCCATTTCCAGTTCGATTTTTTGATCATTGGGACCATGCAGCAGCAGCGTGGTGTTTTCCCGATCGACGACCGTCCCCAGGTCGACGTCGAAATGTTGCCGGTATGTGCCGTCCGAGGTGCCGGATTCGACGCCAAATTCCTTCCACGTGTCGATGATGTAATCGGCAGCCAGTTCAATGCCGGGCGATCCCGGTTCGCGACCTTCCAACTCATCGGAGGCCAGATACTTGATGTCGAAATCAAGTCGTTGCGAGGGGGATGGAGCGGACTGGGCGACCAACAGGCCGGGCTGGAGACAGACGGCCAGCAGCGTCAGGGCACAAATCCGTGTGTAAAGACTTTTCACGCGAAATTCTCCTGTTTGGTTCGCACGTCCGGCCAAATCGGGGCTGTTGAAAAAGCGGACCAGCGAATCCCTTGATGAAGTGATTGGTTTGAACGAACTATTATTTACACCTGAATCCAACCACGGATAATCCGTCCAGGTTTCGTTGTTTTGCCGCGTCACTCGATAGAACAGGCTATTTTATTGAGCGGTAGCAGCAGCAACGTCCGGGTTAGGCAGGATGCCAGCGTGGCCTGGGAGTCGAAACCGCCCGTCGCAGCAACGATTTGCGTCCAATGGTACACGCCCCGGGGGCGGATTCAAGCGGCTTGCGAGTCGATCGATAGTTGCCCCGGTGGCCGGTTTCTTGCTATCCGCCACGCCTCAGTCAGCCGAATTACTGCCCGCCGTCATTCATGGATGCCAGAATCTGCCGGAACTCCGGTAGATCGCGCAGCGATTCCCAGACTCGGTCCCCGGAGGCCACAGCATCCACACGGTTGTAACCGCTATCGATTGCCGCCCGAAGTTGAGCCAGGGCACGACTTTGAGCGAGTTGCATCATGTCGTCGAGTTGAGCAGCGGTGAGTTCTGCTGCCTCGGGATCATCACGCCATTGCTCCAGTTCGATGCAGATTTTGGCAAAGGCGCGTGCTTCCCGGTAGGCAATTTCAGCTGACGACTCGTCAATCTCAGTGATCTCGCCGGTAACTTCGAATGCGTCCTGCAGTTTGTCGCGGCGGACCAGGATCTGTGCGAGCTCCTCGGCGGACCGGATCGTTTGATTGCGGAAATCGCGATTGTCTGGCACTCCGCTCAGGGCCTCACGCATGGATTCCAGCTGTAACCGGGCATACTCTTCGGCCTGTTCCCAGTCACCACGTTCCTGGCTGATAGCGCCCAGGTTGGCCCAGGCCATGGCCTGCGACTTGCGCAAATAGACATCTTGCGGGAATCGCTCGACCGCTTGCCGGCATCTTTCCACAACATCGCGCAACGTCGTTTCCGCAGCTTCCAGTTGTCCCAGATCCTCCTGTTGCATGCGCGACAGGTTATTCAGAGCGCGGATGACGTTACCCTGCGTTTCCGGATGGTCTGGAAACTGATCTCCAAGTTCAATGGTTTTAACAAATGCCGCGCGGGCCTCCTCGAACTTGCCGGTCCGGGCCAGTGCCGCTGCGTACATGCCCAGCGTGCGAACAAAGCTGGATGTGGCACCGAAATCGTCGGGGTTGTTGGTCTGCAAGCTGACATAGGAATCACAGGCTGCCTTGTAGTGCTCAACGGCTTGAGCGTACTTCTTGTCAATAAACAGCATGTTTCCCAGGTTGTATTCAACGTCCGCCCGGTTGCGATTGAAATCCGGCCGGTGCGGCTCGTCCTCGCACAGCCGATCCAGAATAACCGCAGCTTCCAGATAATGTTGCAGTGCCATTTCGTCGCGGCCAGTTCGTCGTGTTTAAGAGACTGAACTGATGAAAACTGCGATCCATGTCGCTTTGATTCTGGTCGTTGGCGTGTTCCTTGCTGGCACCAGCCATTTCGGTCTCCACCTCCAGCGATGCCAGATAGGCCCGCTCGGCACCTTCATAGTCCCTGGCCTTTTCGAGAGCGATACCCAGCATGCGGTTTGATTCTGCCTTCAGCTGCAGCACTTCGACCGGAAACTCCCGGGCGTTCAGGTCTTCGACCATTGTTACCGTTGCCTGCAACCGGGGAATCGCCTCCCCGTACCTGTATTCGGAAAACAGCAACCGGCATTCATGTAATTGCAACTCGGCCAGCAGGACCTGAAAATCATCGTAAAACTCGTTGCCCGGCTGAGGTGTCCCGATCAATTGCATGGCGCTGGCGACGCTGGCGCGGGATTCGGACGGGTTGCCCAGCATCAGCTGAATCTCGGCGATCCGCAGATAGGCCTGTGCCGTTCTGGATTGGACAAGCGGACTGTCGACCTCTTCCGAAATCAGTTCCTTTTGAATCTGCAATACCTTCTGTAATACCTGGTGGCGGAGCGAGTGCATGCCGGGTGAATCACGCAAGGTGACGGAAATCTCAACCAGCACTTCATCAACGTTTTTTTCCATGCGCGCCAAATGCCGGTCCGCCCGCGCCATTTGATCGTTGGCCATTGCCAGGTTGTTTAGTGATTTCTGCCATTGCCAACCGGTGGCAATCAATCCCCCCGACAGACTAACCAGGGCGAACACGAGCGCAGCGCCCAGCGCCGGATTGCGACGCGTCCACCGCGCCATTCTCTGCACGCTGCCAATCTTGCGCGCGACCACCGGCTGCCCATCCAGCCAGCATTGCAGGTCGCTGGCCAGATGATGGGACGTGGCGTATCGATCGGTGGTGCGTTTGGACATTGCCTTGAGGCAAATCGCTTCCAGATCACGCGGAATTCCCGAGCGGCGTTTTCCCGGCGGCAGTGGTTCGTCGTCTTCCACTGCCCGCAGGGTTGCGAGATGGCTATCGCCTGCGTGAGGCAAGGTTCCGGAGAGCAATTCATACAGCAGGACGCCCAGAGAATAGACGTCGGTGGTGGCATCAATCTGCCGGTCGCCCCGTGCCTGCTCGGGCGACATATAGGCGGGCGTCCCGACAATCGCCCCTTCGGTGGTCAGGGTCTGATCGTCGAAATGTTCAACGCGGGCCAGTCCAAAATCCGTAATCCGCAAACCGTCAATCAGTTCCTGGTTGCTGGCTGTTGCGGTCTCAGGCGATTCCAGCAGGACGTTTCCTGGCTTCAGATCGCGATGAATCACACCACGCTGGTGAGCGTGCTGGACGGCCTCGGCCAAACGGGCGACGATGCTGGCCGCCAGCCGGACAGGAATGTTTCGCTGTTGCGAGGCAAACCATTGATCGAGCGCCGGACCGGGACAGTAGGCGCTGACGATAAAGTCGACTGGGCCAACGGAGCCGGTTTCAAATACCGGCACAATGTTGGGGTGACTGAGCACTGCGGCCGCC
Source organism: uncultured Pirellulaceae bacterium (assembly GCA_947258905.1). GTDB lineage: Bacteria > Planctomycetota > Planctomycetia > Pirellulales > Pirellulaceae > CAJQPP01. The sequence continues at coordinate 10,201 of CAMYKF010000190.1, forward strand.
CGGCCCTCGCGGCGGAATCTCGCGCGGGCTTCCTCGGAAAGCAGAAAAGAAGGTCGCGGAACCTTGATCGCAACCAAACGATCCAGCTGGGGATCGTGTGCCAGAAAGACACGGGCAAATCCACCCTGACCCAGAACCTTGCGAATTGCGAAGCGACCGATTTGCGCGGGCAGTTTGGAAGAAGCATCCTTTGCAGGAGGCAAAGCCGCTGTGTCCTCCCTCGCCTCGTTTTTTTCGCGCACCGTGGGATCGGCGGAAATGTCAACCGAGGAGCGATTTTCCTGCGTTTTGATTTTTTCCCGCACATCGTCCAGAAAAGCGATGGCTTCACGAAACCGGGCCAGTTCCTGAATATCCGCTTCGTCCAGATCGTGGTCGCCGGGTTTTTCCGGGGCTTGATCCAGGCGAGTTTTCTGGTCGGGCGATGACTTGTCGTGGTCGCCGGCGGCGCGCTCTTCGATTTGCTGCGCCCAATCGAGCAATCGGTCTTCGCGAGGTAAAGGCTGTTTTTCCGACATGCCGTGTCCGTCAGGCCTCGGGATCAATTTCCACGTCTCATTCTAGCAAACGGCTGGTGCCCATACCTTTTTTCCGTGGTTCGGGCTCGGCCCGCGCGCGGATCGTCCATTCGCCGCGAGAATCCGCTGCCAATGAAAAAGAAGCCATCTTGCGGGTGACCTGGCCGGTCCAATTTCGGAATGAGCCTGATTTTTCCCACGCTGGTTTTGGTTTTTTTGGGTCACGCAAGACCGGCAAAGCGATAGCAGCTGACTCTTCGTCAAACTCGAATGGGGGACCGGCCCCCGTCCCCGTGGCTCGCAAGCGAGAGTTTGAGGTGGCTGCCGAGACGCCCATGGCGGCGGATTCGGTCTCGGCAGGAGCTGCAACCTGCCGGGAAAGTCACGTACGGGACGGACAACGGAAATTCCAGACGCGTGACCGTTTCTCAGGCAATCGCCTGACATCGCGGATTCTGAATGTCGCGCAAACGATTACACCCCTGCGCGTCCCGCCTGGGGAGAGGTGCTCACGGGCGAATTTGCTTACCCAGATTTGCGGTTGCGGACCTCCAGCCGCCAACAAGTGTTCTCACTTGGGGAACCTGACCGGAAAATTCTGCCCGTTTTACCGGCGTTCGCAGTGGCCCGGTGCCTGTAAAGACCTTCAAAGACAGGCGTTGGGCAGGTAAACTTTTGTCAGTCTCGATTCGGCCACGAATCCGTTGACGTTGAAGTCCCCGGAATTCCGCAGGCCCGGTGTCTATCGGGCTGATTACGGGCAACCCATCCGGATTACCTCAACAAAAGCCCGACGCGGCAACGAGGGATCAGAGATCGGACCCTTGCTGCCGTATCGGGCTTTGTTGCCATCAGACACCCGAACATGCCCGGTTCGCGGTGCGGCGCAGGTGACCGTCACCAGCAGGGAGGGCTCGACATTTTCGAGCGGGAGTACGCGAATGAATGAACAAGCTCAGATGACTTATAACAAACTTGATTTGCTCAAGCTGATGTATCTCAGTCGCGAGGGCGACCGTCGCGAGGGCGTGTTGCATCGGCAAAGCAAGGGCTGGTTTCAGGTTGCCGGCATGGGGCATGAACCCCTGGCCGTGGTTCCGCACTTGCTGGAATCCGACGATTACCTGTTCCCCTACTACCGCGATCGCGCAATGGTATTGGCTCGCGGCGTCAGCAACGCGGAACTGGCTACCGTCTACTTTGCCAAACGTGGCAGCAGTAGCGGCGGTCGCCAGATGCCCGGCCATTACTCGGATCGCTCGCGCAATATCTGGTCAGTGCCCACGCCCACCGGCTCCAATGCCCTGCCCGCTTGCGGTGTGGCCTGGGCCATGCAGATGAAAGGGCTCAACAATATCGCGGTCGCCACGGTCGGCGACGCTGCGTCCCGCCAGGGTGAATTCTATGAGGCCGTGGCGTTTGCTGTGGAAAGGCAGCTGCCCATCGTCTTTATTGTCGAGGACAACCTGTACGGCATCAGCACCAATACGGAAAAATTCAATCCGTTCAAGCTGGGTATCTTCAATGAAGACATTCCGGTGCAACACGTCGATGCCCGTCACCCCGATCGCGTCTTTGAAGCGGCCGCACCCGCGATAGACCGGGCCCGCAGCGGCGGCGGACCGACGGTCCTGTGGTGCCAGCTGGACCGGCTGTGCAGCCACACCAGCAGCGACGACCATCGTGTCTACCGGCCCCAGGAAGAAATCGATGACATGCAGGCTCGCGACCCGATCGTCGTGGTGGCCAACGAACTGATCGAAGCCGGTGAACTGACCGCCGACGACTGGGAAGCGGCGCGGGAAGCCATCAACCAGCAAGTCGATGCCGAGTATCAGGCAGCCGAAAGCGAACCGGACCCGCTGGCTGACGAACTGCTGGAGCATCTGTTGGGACCCGAGCCGGTCGCCCAGTCACCGCCGCTGCAGGGTGGCAAGAAATGGCGCATGGTTGACGCCATTAATCAGGTGTTCAGACACGGACTCAAACAAAACGACAACTACGTGTTCTTTGGCGAGGACATCGAAGATCCCAAAGGCGGTGTGTTTCGGCTGACGGCAGGATTGTCGGATGCTCATCCCGATCGCGTGTTCAACGCACCGCTGGCCGAAGCCACCATCATGGGCGTCGGCTGCGGACTGGCCAGCTTTGGCATGCAGCCGGTGTTTGAACTGCAATTCATCGACTTTATGGGACCGGGCTGGAACCAGATTGGACAAAACCTGGCCACGCTGCGTTGGCGAACCTTTGGCGACTGG
>CAMYKF010000190.1:13003-19000 GCA_947258905.1 uncultured Pirellulaceae bacterium
TCGCAAGCCAACGAATCGCTGTTCGCCCAGGTGCCGGGTTTGCGTGTTGTGGTACCCAGCACGCCGGAAGACGCAGCCGGCCTGGTCTGGACTTCCATGCACTCGGAAGACCCCACGATCTTTCTGATTCCCAAACACCTGTTCCGCCTGCAGATGGAAGTGCCGGAAGAAGTGCCGGCGGTCCCCTTCGGCTCGGCCCGGGTTCGCCAGCAAGGCGACGATGTAACGGTCGTCAGCTGGGGCAACTGTATGGAGCATTCGCTGGCGGCAGCCAGCAAGCTGGCCGGCGAGGTTTCCGTCGAAGTCATCGACTTGCGGAGCATCCAGCCATGGGACAAGGACACCGTTCTGGAGTCGCTGGAGAAAACCGGCCGCCTGGTCGTCGTGCAGGAAGATGGACGCAGTAGCAGTATCGGTCAGATGATCATCAGTGAGATTGCCGGTGATCCGGACAGCTGGTCATTCTTCTTCAGCGCTCCGCAACTGGTTGCAAAGCCGGACGTGCACATTGGCTATAACCCGATCTACGAATACGCGGCCCTGCCCAGCACCGATGAAGTCATCGATGCGATTCGTCTGACAATGGAGGATTAATCAAGATGCCGGTGATTTCCGTCCGCATTCCGCAACTGGGAGAAGGTCTGCAGGAAGCCTTGCTGGTCGAGTTCCTGAAACAACCGGGCGACACGGTCAAGCGTGACGAACCGATTTATGTCATGGAAACCGACAAGGCCACGACCGACGTGGAATCGCCTTACGAAGGCAAGCTGGTCGAGTGGACGGTGGAAACCGGCAGTGTGCTGGAAATCGGCACCGAAATCGCGCGGATGGAAGTGGCCGAAGGCGTCAAGGAAATGGCTGCCGGCCATGGTCCGCCGGCGGAGCCAGCGGCCGCTGCCTCAACCGATGCTGGATCGACCACGGCCACCGCAACGCCGCCCAAAACCGGCTCGGCCGTGCGTCGCGCCAAGGTGGCGATTCCGCCACGCACTCGCAAGTACCTGAAGGAAAAGGGATTGCTGGATGTCGCCGACCAGATTCCGGCCGATGGTTCCAAGCTGATGCCCGACGACATCGATCGTTACCTTGCGGCACAGGGAGGCGGGGAAGTTTCCAGCGACGAGTTCCAGCAGGTGCCCCTGCCCAAATCGCAAATCGTGCTGAATTACCGTTTGTCCCGCGGTACCCAGGTGTGCATTCCGGTGACCGTGATGAACGAGATTCACTGGGGCGGCCTGGAAACCGCGCGCGACGTCGTGCGACCCCGCGGTGGTCCTACATCGTTCGCCATGAGTTGCTGGTGCATCGTGCAGGCGATGAAGCAACACGACAAGTTTCGCAGCGTGTTAACGTCCGATGGCAAGTCCCTGAAGGTTTTCCATCACGTAAATCTGGGCGTCGCCGTGGCCCTGCCCGGTGACGAGATGGTTACGGCCGTAGTTCGACTGGGCGTCGCCGTGGCCCTGCCCGGTGACGAGATGGTTACGGCCGTAGTTCGACCTGCGGACGAAATGAAACAGGCCGAATTCTTCGAAGCCCTTTCCACACAAATCGAACAGGCTCGTGACGGCAACGACCAGGCCGATGAATCGACAACGATTACGGTATCGAACATTGGCAAGGCCGGAATGCGTATTGGCATCCCGGCGATTGTCGCACCGGCCGTCGCCACTTTGGCAATTGGTGAATCGTACTCGCAGCCTGTCCCTGCGGCTGACGGGTATGAATTCAGGCGGATGGTGATCGCTACGCTGAGTTTCGACCACCGAGTTGCCAATGGCGTGGGTGCCGCCAATTTCATGGCTGACGTCAAGAACGAGATCGAAACCTATCAGTGCACGGTGTAATCCCCTCTCCTTCGAGGGAGAATCCCGGCGCGCCGGGAGAAGGGCGGGTGAGGGCGAATCACGCCGGAAGAGGCATCCACTCATGAGCCAAGGCACATCCACCGAAAGCGCAACTCGCACCGCTACCGCTGATTCACCTTCGGCGCCGGCCCACACCAGGAAGAAACGCGGCTGTGGCGGCTGCTTCCTGATTCTGTTCTTGCTGGTTCTGCTCGTGGTTGCTGGGACGGGATTCGGATACTGGCTGATTCAGAACGGTTCACAACGCAATCTTCGCGACCAACTGGCGGCTGCGGCAACGGCTGGCAGTGCCAACACGCTGGAGCAGGTTCAGCAAATGTACGCGGTCCCGGCGGGCACCCTCGATACGACCGCTAACTGGAACTCTGCCACCGATGTTTTCAATACGGATGAGTACGATCGGGCTCGCGGCAACTTGCCGATCGTGACCACCAACGAAACACCGCGCTGGCCACCGCTGGAATGGCGTGACCGCGACGCGGCCGAGGCGCTGGTCGACAAATTCCGTGGCAAGCTGATTGAACTGCAACTGGCGGCTGTGGGACCCGCCGCCTGGCCCGTTGATTTTGCCGATAACTGGCGGCTGGCCGATGACGTGATCAATGAAATCTGGCGCGGCTTTTATTTGATGGAGCTGAATTGCTACGTCGCAGCGCATCGACGCAATGTACCGGAACTCGTGCGTTCGCTCGCCGCTTGCCTGACGTGGGGGAATGCCTTCGCCTTGCATCCGGCGCACCAGAACCAGCGTCTGGATTTGGAGACGCGTAGCCTGAATCTGTTGCTGCGGGTGTTGGAAAAGGTGGAACTGACCGACGAAAGCCTCAGTTCATGGACAATCTGGATTTCAATATGAAATACTCGCCGACGACCGGTGATGATGCTGGTCGTTTTCTGGAAAGCATGGACGCGATATCCAGCAAGTTCGTTGGTCATTTGCTGACCGATGCGGACACCGTGCAACAGCTGGAAGAGCGATATCGAAACGATGAACCACAAGGTTTGGACCAGTACCGGTATCCCACCGCGCGATTCATGATTCCCACCGTGCATGAAATGATTCGTAAATCGGGCCACGTGGATGCCCTTCGCCAGGTGACACTGGCCGCACTGGCCGCCGATTACTATCGTTTCCAGAACAAACGCCTGCCGGGCAATCTGTCCGAAGCCATGGACGGCTTCCTCGACGACCAGCCCGTCGATGTTTACACGGGAGACCCCATCATTGTGCGGCCGCAACGCAGTGAGTTACTGATTTTCAGCTGCGGTCCCAACGGGTCTGACAACGGCCTCGAACACGATGATATCGGCATTCGGCTGATCCAGGATAAATGGAGTCCCCTGATCGGTCCGGTCACCGAGTTCGATTAGCGCGGCACGGCGCCGGAGGCTTTCGGGCAGGTCCTCAATTCGAGCCCCGAAAATGCGAAATTCTCAACTGCAATTTAAAAACGGACTGTCAACGTGGTTTCATCAGATTCCGAAAAGTCGAGACTGGTTTTTCGGATTCACGGCATGCACTGTGCCGAGGAAGTGGCCACACTCAAGCGTGAACTGGGGCCGCTGGTTGATTCGGAAGAGCATCTCGGTTTTGACATTCTCAACGCACGGCTGACGGTATCCGGTGCTGCGGGCGGCGTAACCGAGGACGATGTGATTCGGGCCGTGGCGCGAACCGGTATGCAAGCCGAGACGTGGCGCGACGACGATAGCCGGGAAGCCGCTGCAACATTTTGGACGCGGCATGGACAACTCGTCCTGACGACGGCTAGTGGAATTTTCGGCTGCCTGGGATTCGTAGTTCATGTCAGGCTGGCTGGCGGATTGCAGGCGGCCCTCGGCAGCGAAGGTATGGGAATGGTCCACGCAGCGCCGATTCCGGCCATTGCGCTTTATCTTGTGGGCATTCTGGCAGGGATGTGGTACGTGTTGCCCAAGGCGTGGCGGTCGGCGGTGTCCCTGCGTCCGGATATGAACTTGCTGATGACGATTGCCGTCATCGGAGCCGCCTCGATTGGCGAATGGTTCGAAGCAGCCACGGTGGCCTTTCTGTTCTCGTTGTCGTTGTTGCTGGAATCATGGAGTGTCGGGCGGGCACGCCGCGCCATTGCCGCACTGCTGGAATTGTCTCCACCTGAGGCGCGAATTCGCCAGTCCGATGGATCCCTGAATATGGTTGCGCCTGATGACGTGCCTGTCGGGGCAACGTTCGTAGTGCGACCTGCGGAAAAGATTCCCCTGGACGGCATGGTCATCAGCGGTGACAGCGAGGTCAATCAGGCACCGATTACCGGCGAGAGTATCCCGGTGCCCAAGACCAACGGTGCGGAAGTATTCGCGGGGACCATCAACGGCGATGGCACTTTGGAGGTCGAGTGCACGAAAACGGCCGGTAACACGACGCTGGCCAGCATCATTCGCATGGTCGGCGAAGCGCAATCGCGACGAGCGCCATCGGAAAAGTGGGTCGAGAAATTCGCCCGCATCTACACGCCGGCCGTGATGGCAGGAGCTCTGGCGGTGCTGTTGATTCCTCCATTGTTTTTTGGTGGTGACTGGTACGATTGGCTGTACCGTTCCCTCGTGTTGCTGGTGATTGCCTGTCCGTGTGCGCTGGTCATTTCCACGCCCGTCAGTGTGGTCGCCGGTCTGGCCGCAGCCGCCCGCCATGGCGTGTTGATCAAGGGAGGAGTGTTTCTGGAGGTACCGGCGCGGCTGAAGTGTATCGCCATGGACAAGACCGGCACGCTGACTGAAGGAAAACCGGCGGTCGTGGAAATCGTGCCGATGAGCGGCCACGACGAAGTGGAGTTGCTGGAGCGCGTCGCCGCACTGGAATCGCACAGTAATCACCCGCTGGCCAACGCCATCGTGGCCGAAGCGAATCGGCGCGAGGTCGAAATTCCCGAGGCGGACGAGTTCGAAATCATGCCCGGCAAGGGCGCCATCGGTCGCTTTAACGACAAACCTTACTGGCTGGGGTCGCACCGGTACCTGGAGGAACGCAATCAGGAAACACCGGACGTCCACGAGCAACTGGAATCGATGCAGCGTGCCGGGCGCACGGTCGTCGTCGTGGGCAATGACGTGCATGTTTGCGGATTCATTGCCCTGGCCGACACCATTCGCCCTGACGCTGCGGAGACAGTGCAACAGCTGCGAGCCGCCGGCATTCGGCATGTGGTGATGCTGACCGGCGACAATCAGGGCACCGCCGAGGCCATTGCCGCCGAGGCCGGCGTCGACGAAATTCATGCGGAACTCTTACCGGCCGACAAGGTTGAAGCGATCGGTTCGCTCGTTGAGCGCTACGAATACGTGGGGATGGTCGGCGATGGAGTTAATGACGCGCCGGCACTGGGCCGTGCCACCGTGGGGATTGCCATGGGGGCGGTGGGTAGCGACGCGGCGATTGAAACAGCGGATATTGCCCTGATGTCTGATGATTTGTCCCGGTTGCCGTGGCTGATCCGGCATTCCCGCCGTACCCTGACCATAATCCGGCAGAACATCTTTTTTGCGTTGGCCGTCAAGGTCTTCTTTGTGGTGTTGACCCTCGTCGGCTATGCGTCGCTGTGGGCTGCAATTGCGGCTGATATGGGCGCTTCGCTGCTGGTTATTTTCAACGGCTTGCGATTGTTGCGCTGACCATGAAAGAAGACATTGATGACACGCCATGCAAATTCAATATGTCTGTTCGTGCGGTACCGAGAAACTGGTGCTGTCCAACCGACAACCAACTGCGCAAAAAAAAGGCCGATTGGCGGAATACCAATCGGCCGAGCCGTCTGAGACGAGACATGGCGAAGAGATCGGAGGTGTGAACCGGCCCGAAGGCCGGTCCACGGCAAGTGCTACCCACAGCTTGCCTGGTTGGAGGGTTTGCTTGTTTTGATCAGGTGGAATCGGCGGTCGAGTTGTCGACGCTGGTATCGAGTCCTTCGACAAAGCTGGCCAGCGTCCGGCTGCGATATGGCTGTTGCAGTTTGCGGACCGCCTTGGACTCGATTTGCCGTACACGTTCACGGGTGACCGAGAAGATCTTGCCGACTTCCTCCAGCGTGTATGAATAGCCGTCGGCCAGTCCGTATCGCAAACGCAGGATTTCACGCTCCCGGTAGTTGAGATG
>CAMYKF010000191.1 GCA_947258905.1 uncultured Pirellulaceae bacterium
GTCGGCGCACAAGAAGTTGCAGCAGACTGATCGCGCACAGAATCCATCCATAGATAGAGCGATGCATCAACGCCTCCCTGCGGTGACAAATTTCAGATTAGCCGCGGAAGCATAGAAACTTGTGCCAGGGTGGCCTAGACGAGTTTGATCCCGATGCCGTCATGACCTAAGTTGGAACCGGAACACGCGAGGAGGCTAATGATGCAGCGACGGGTAATGATTTCTTTGGCGATGGCGGTCATGCTGCTAGCGGGACAGCCGGCCGCGGCGCAAGACGACAACGCCGAGATCCGTCAATTGCTGGCTGAACTGGGCGATGATTCGTTTGCGGCCCGCCAGGCAGCCATGAAAAAAATCTGGCGGTCCAGCGCGCTTTCTGTGGAATCGCTGCGGCAATTTGCGGAGACAGCCGATCCGGACGCGGCCGCCCGTTTGCGGCGCATCATCGAACATATCGAACTGGGGATTACGCCGGAAACCGACCCCAAGGTGGCTCGCCTGGTCTTTGATTTCCATCGCGGAGATGAAGGCCAGAAGTTCACCATCATGTACGAGTTGCGTGACGAAGGTCATTCGCGACTGGTCATGGACCTGTTGTGGAAACTGCAGGATCGCTCGCTGCGCAGTGACCTGGCCAACAAAGCGTGGAAGCGCGGAGAAAATGTTGTGCACTCCGTCATCAAGGACAACCAGTTGGACGACGCGCAGCTGCTTGAACTGGATTCGTTGATGGATCACGAGCTGATGTGGGAAACGCACATCGAGGATTGCATTGTGTATTGGCAGCTGCGTGGCAAGTCGGTTGAAAGGATCGCCTTGCTTGAGCAATTGCGAGCGGCCAACCAGGCCAGCGATCCGCAACTGAAAAAGCTGTCGTGGTTTTATCGCATGGCAGGTGATCCGCAGCGTGCAGTGAACGTGGCGCGGGATTTGTCACGTCCCGATCCGGAACTGGTCCAGCGGCTGTTGATCGAAAATGGCGACTGGTCGACGCTGGCCAGCAACTACCGTCGGCACCTGGAGTACGAAGAAACGCATCTGGCGACACTCTGCAAGAAAGCCCTGTTCATGGATTGGGCTGGTGACCGGGCTGGTTTCCTTGAGGAGATCGGCAAACTGGCAGAGCAGACGGGCAGCGAACCGGCCAACACCACGGCCATTCTGGGGCTGGCAACACTGGATGAGGATTTGGTGGTCTCGCGGCTGGATGAAATGAGTCCCGGATTCGCGTTTCGCGTGCTGACCCATATGCAGCAATACGATCGTGCCTTTGCCCTGCTGGACGCCCCCCGGGATGCGGCGGGCCGCAAGCAGTGGTTTGGCCAGCAGGTGCAGACCTTGCACGAACACATCGGCAATTATCAAAGCCGCGATTCGACGGAAGATCTGGTCAAGGCGACGGACCTGTTTGGATTCTTGCGGCATTACGCAGCCCATGTGGGCAGCTTGATCGATGTTGAGCAGTCGGTCGAGCTGTTTGAACTGCTGGCCGAAGGGATCACGTACAACGGCAGCTGGTTCCGCAACTGGAATGGCGAGTTATTTGAGGAACTGGCCCAGCTGCCTGTGGGCGATCGCATCTGGCATTTTTTCGAAGCGCTGGAAATGAATCGGGATTTCAACCGCGCAGCCAAGGCACTGTTTCCCGACGGGGCCAGCGAAGCAATTGTCTGGTACCAGATGCTGGCCGACAAAATCGAGGACCCGAATGATCGCGCGCAGCTGATCGCGACCTTGTTAAGGAGTCCCTTTGCCCAGCCGGACGAGACCTGTGATGTGGAAATGCTGGTCACCCTGGCCCGCGAACATCTGAGTCGGTATTCACCGGAAAACCAGACCAATCACCTGTACCATATCGGGCGTACGTGCGATGTGCTGGGTTATGAAACACTGGCCAGGGACCTGTGGTTGCAGGCGGGATTTGAGGGCGAGTTCCGCGGGTTTCGTATGCTGGCCAGCCGGGCAGTTCGGGCCGGGGACTGGCAAACAGCGCGATCATGGTTCGGCCAGACTTGCCAAATCAATTCCACCAGCACTGACCAGTACCTGTTGGGAGTTTGCGAGCGGGAATTGGGTGACGAAGCGTCGGCCAGTCAATGGCAACAGCTGTCGCGACTGGGCGTGCTGCATTCGTTCGATCTGTACCGGCTCAGTTACGAACTGGATCAACTGGGTTTGGGCGATCTGTCACGCGAATTGATGGAACTGTATGTGCGAGGTCGCAGTGTGCACAACAATGACCTGTTCTATGATTTTCAGTATCTGGCAACATTGCTGGACGATACCCATCCGGATCGCGCCGCTGATGCCTGGGCAGCCGCTTTACACTTCTACCTGACCTATCTCGATGATTCGGCCGACAGCGGCAATCGCTACCATGTCCTGGCAACCGCGCGACACCAGGCACTCGCCAGCGACCAGTTGAAACGCGGCGAGTATCAGCAGGCCATGACGCAGCTGGAAAAATGCGTCCGACTGGCCAGCTCTTCCTCGTCTCTGGCCGAGCGATTTGTGCCTTTGTTGGAGCAGTCGGGCCGGCAGGAAGATGCCGACGAACTTTTTTCAATGATCGCCAGCCGGTACCTGCAAGTGCTGGAAACGTATCCCCGCAGCGCGCTGCATCACAACAACTATGCCTGGGCCTGCGCCCGCTGCCACAAACGGCTGGACGATGCGCGTCGGCACGCGGAACGCGCCGTGGAACTGGAGCCGCATAACACCAGTTATCTTGATACCCTGGCCGAAGTTGTATTTCTGCAAGGTGATTCCGCTCGCGCGATCGAACTGATCGGGCAATGCATCGAACTGAACCCGTTCAAGCAACACTATCGGGATCAGATGCAGCGGTTCTCTGCCGGGTCCGGGACTTCCGGCGAGGCAACCGATCGTTAGTCCTCGACGACACTGCGGTATCGGCGCCGCCGGCGACGACGGCGGGTCTGGTGCCGCCACCTCGACGTTTCGCCTTCCTCAAACCAGTAGCCACCCAGCACTTTGTAGAAAATCAGGATGACGAGCGCACCGCCGGTGCCCACAAAAAATCCTTTGATACTGACCGGTTGGATCGTCTCGCCCTGATAGAAGTACTGAAGGATCGCGCAGCCAATCAGGGTGCCCACAATTCCCATCAACAAGGTCGCCACCGAACCGCCGGGATCGCGACCCGGCATTATGGCCTTGGCCGCCAGACCAGTGACCGTGCCGAATCCGATCCACGTCAGACCGAGGTTCATGTATTCCTGGAGAAGATCAAGATCCATCGTACATTCCATTGCGAATTGAAAAGTGAGAGAGGCGGGAAATGCTTGCGGGTGGCCGGGACATCTAGCAAAATCTACAGTCTGCCCCCACAGCAATTTGTGCAATTACGACAGCGTCACCCTTGTAGAATCGGCATTTGACGCAAATTAGTTTGACGTGCCGAGCCGGTGGCCGATAGAATTAACGCGGGCAGCTTATTCAAGGAACAAAAAGATGATAGCAACGTCCCAAACCGAGCGGTTTTTTCCAATCGGGCCGTTTCTCGCTGTCGCCGCTTGCTTGTCAGTGATGGCACTTGCTGAAGTCTCGTTGCAGGCTCAGCAGATCAAGGTGGGCACACCGTTACAGCGTTCGCGCGATTCCTATTTCGAACGGCAAGGTGTCGACTTCGGATTCTTTATGAGGGGCAACAGCCGGATCAGGGGTTTGTCACCCACTGGCCAGATTCTGCCCAACATCGTGGTCTCGCAAAACAGCGCTGGCAGCGCTGTACCGCAAATCGGCGGCTTTGACCCCAACAGCCAGTTGACGACGGGCGTGGGTGTGTTCGGCGGTAACGGTGGATTCTCGCTGGGACTTTTTGCCGGCAAGGGCAGCACGCGCAGTTTGACGTCCACAACTCCTTCGGTCGTCGTGCAGAATGGACAAGTGGGTTCGATTTTCAGTGGTCGCAACCGGCCGTTCGTGGTGGGGCTGACTCCGGTACTCGGAGGAGCACAAACAGGCCCGGTGCTCGCGTGGCCGCGAACCACGAACACGCCGTTGCAGTTGTCCAGTGATCCGACACCGGACGAGTGGCAGACCGACGAACCGCGGACGTATTCGGATGCTGCCAGCACGGCAGCGCATGGCGACATCAGCATTGCGGAGATCGAGCGTCAAAAGGTCATGGCCCTGCAGGCAGCCGATGCCGAACTGGCCGCTGAGGTGGAGAGTTTGACTAGCGCCGCCCAAAGCCACATCGACGCTGGAGAATACGGCGCTGCGCGGGCCAAATTCGGCCGTGCGTTACGCAAGATTGGCGACAACAGCAACTTGCAGGAATTGCGTGACACGGTGTGGTCACAATTGCTGGAGATCCGGGACAAGCGCTAGGTCCACCAGCGTCGGCCGTGGAAGCCGCCTCGATTTGCCTGCGAAACCCTCCCCGAAGGTTTGTTCCTCACCTTCGACCCCCGGCGCGCCGGGATCTTCGACCTCCCCGGTCACTCGGGGGGAGGGTGTGATCAATGTCGTGTAATACCGATGCCCCAGGAGGATGCTAACGATCGGCCTGAACAGGCGGGGCCTGCAGGTCGTAGTCGGCAGGCTGCATGTTCTTGCGAAACCGCTGGAAGCCAAAGTTTGTGGGCTCAAACGGATCGACGTAGTCAACGTTTAGCGACTCGGTAATGGCGTCTTCCAGTCCGGTCATCTGGTAGGCAGCGTTGACGACCAGACGACGCAAATCGGCGCTTTCGAAATCCGTCGCGGCACCCATGGTGGTACACATGATTGCGTTACCGGTTCCGCCCGGGTCGTCCCAGGTACGCGTCCAGGCCAGCGGCATCATAGGGTCATTTTGCTCACCTTCGGCCGGCGGGTCATCGGGTGACATCCCCTGAACTACCTGGCCAAACAACAGCACTTGAGAATTCTCCGGCAACTTGCGAATGCCATACACATCAGTGGGTCCCCACACGTCACGTACGCCACGCAACAACACGTTGCCCGCCTGTTCCGGGTTGATGATGCCGCGTGTGCTTTGCGATCCGTGATTACCATGGTGGCTGACC
>CAMYKF010000192.1 GCA_947258905.1 uncultured Pirellulaceae bacterium
AGTTGTACCAGCGCAGTGCCGATGTGTTTCTGGTAGTGCCTTTCAACATCGCCTCCTATTCGCTTTTGACGGCCATGATTGCCCAAGTCAGCGGACTGCAACCGGGCGAGTTCATTCACACCCTGGGTGACGCGCATCTGTACGTCAATCATCTGGATCAGGCCCGCGAACAGCTGTCACGCGACCCTCGACCACTGCCGAGTCTGAAAATCAACTCGGCAGTGACCGACCTGTTCGCCTTCAAATACGAGGATTTTGAGATTCTCGGGTACGATCCTCATCCGTCGATCAAGGCTCCGATTGCCGTATGATCGTTTCTCTGATTGTGGCGATGAGCGAAAATGGCGTCATCGGGCGGGATGGCGACATGCCATGGCACTTGTCCGACGACCTGCGACGTTTCAAACGCATCACAATGGGGCATCACCTGATCATGGGTCGCAAGACCTTTGAGTCCATCGGGAAGCTTCTGCCCGGACGCACGACGATCATACTGACACGCAACCCGGATTTTCGGCTTGACGGTGCGCTGGTCGCAGGCGATTTCCCGGCGGCACTGGCGCTGGCTGCCGGCGATGATGAAGTGTTTGTGGTGGGGGGCGGCGAAATTTACCGCACCGCCCTGCCTGCCGTTCACCGAATCTACCTGACTCGCGTGCATGCCACCCCGGACGGCGACACGACGTTTCCGGAAATCAGCTGGGAAGATTGGCAACGTGTTTCCAGCGAATCGCATTCCTGCAATGATCGCAACAACTACGATTACACGTTTGAAGTCTACGACCGAGTCCAGGCCTCGGCATTATGATTCCCTTGCAAATCTGTTAGTACTTGATCATGACGGAATCCTTTGACCATCAGGAAATCCTCGAACTCACCCAACGGCTGCTGGACAGCGTTGCCGGAGGCGACTGGGACACCTACGAAAAGTTGTGCGATCCCGCATTGACGGCCTTTGAGCCGGAAGCCCGCGGTCATCTGGTCAGCGGCATGGAGTTCCACAAGTTCTATTTTGACAACCTGTCTCATCGGCTGGCCGTCAACACAACCATGGCAGCCCCCCACGTCAGGTTTCTGGGCGATGACGTGGCTATCGTCAGCTATGTGCGATTAATGCAACGCATGGGCACCGACGGCACACCAGGCACTTCGCGGCATGAAGAGACGCGTGTCTGGCAGAAACAGAACGGCCGCTGGCAGCACGTGCATTTTCACCGCTCGGCACCGGGGTAATCGTTTAACCGCGTTCAACCGCAAGCCGCAGGCGTGCGCGGGACTGCCCTGCCCTGAGCAAGCAAGACTAACGACGTCGCCAGCTCGCAGTTGAACGAGTCAATCTGGCCAATGCCGTCATAGAAAGGCTGAAACCCCCGCAACGGCTGTCTGGCGGACCGAGCCTCGTATGCGATAATGTTCGTATGTATTTGTCTCGACAAAGGCTGAACCCGTTTGTGTTCGCGACGGTCCTCCTGTGCGCTGCGCCATCATCCTGCCCCGCCCAGGTCAGTTTCAACCAGCAGATTCAACCGCTGTTGTCCCGCCATTGCACGGTTTGTCACGGCCCGGATGAATCGGGCCGCGAAGCGGATTTGCGACTGGACGTCAGGGCGGATGCCCTCGCCGATCTGGGAGGCTACGCAGCCATCGTCCCCGGCGACGCCGATGCCAGCGAATTGATCCTGCGTGTCAGCGACGCCGACGATCCGATGCCGCCGGAAGAACACGGGCACCGCTTGTCGGACGAAGAGATTGAATTGCTGCGAACATGGATCGACGAAGGGGCAGTATTCGAGCAGCATTGGTCCTTTATCAGGCCGCAACGTTTTGGCCTGCCCGATGTGGACAACGTTCAGTGGGCGACCAACGAGATCGATCGCTTTGTACTGGCGCGGCAGCAGGAACGCGGGCTTGTCCCTTCGCCGCCTGCCGATCCGGCACGCTTGATTCGACGCGTGGCGCTCGATCTGACGGGACTACCGCCTTCGCGAGAGCAAGTCGATCGGTACCTGGCCAATGAAACGCTGGAAACCTGGGAGCAGATCGTCGACGAACTGCTGCAGGATCCGGCCTACGGCGAGCATTGGGCGTCGATGTGGCTGGATCTGGCGCGTTACGCAGACACCGTGGGTTACGCGGGCGACGAGCACCGCACGATCTGGCCGTGGCGGGACTGGGTGATTGAATCGTTGAACGACAACATGCCGTTCGACCAGTTCACGATCGAGCAACTGGCCGGTGACTTGTTACCACATGCCTCAGACCGCCAGCGGCTGGCCACCGCATTTCACCGCAACACGCTCAGCAATAACGAGGGCGGAACCAGTGACGAGGAATTCCGCGTCGTGGCCGTCAAGGACCGCCTCAGTACAACACTCAATACCTGGATGGGACTGACGGTGCGCTGCGCCGAATGCCATTCCCACAAGTACGATCCGGTCAGTCAGCATGAATACTACGAACTGCTCGCCTTTTTTAATCAAACCGCCGATGCCGACCGCCCAAACGAAGCCCCCTCGCTGACGGTCTACAAGGAACATGCAACGGTCCAGGACGATCTGGATCGACAGATTGACCTGCTGCTGGACCAGCTGGCCAGTCGAGAGTTGACACGTCAATCACTGGCCGATGCCGCAGCGGAACTGCTGGAGCTGGGTCGCGGCCTCGATCATCCGGTGCGTGTTCCCGTGCTGGCCGAACTGGATGACACCAATCGCCGCGTGACCCACGTTATGCTGCGTGGCAACTACCAGAATCCTGGCGAAGTGGTGGAAGCTCGTGTTCCCAAAGCCTTTCACGGCCTTCCCGAGAATCTGTCCCGCGATCGATTGGGCCTCGCAAACTGGGTTATTGCGCCGGAAAACCCGCTGACCGCGCGTGTCACCGTGAATCGGATATGGGCCCAACTGTTTGGGCGCGGCATCGTCGTCACCCAGGAAGACTTTGGCACCCAGGGCTCCCGGCCCACGCATCCGCAGCTGCTGGACTGGCTGGCCGTCGACTTTCGCGAAAACAGCTGGGATATCAAGCGGCTGTTGAAACAGATCGCCATGTCGTCGACGTACCGGCAATCGTCGGCCTTGAATCGCGAGATCGCGGCTGCAGATCCGGACAACCTGTGGCTGGCTCGCGGCCCACGCAACCGGCTGCCGGCAGAGACGATCCGCGATCAGGCGCTGGCCGTTTCCGGATTGCTGAGCCGTCAGATGTACGGCCCGCCCGTGTATCCACCCAACCCGATCAAGCAGGTTGTCAATGCATTCAAGGGCGCAGAAGTCTGGCAGACCAGTACGGGACCGGACCGTTACCGCCGCGCCATTTACACATTCCTGAAACGCAGCCAGCCGCATCCGCTGTTTGAAACTTTTGATATGTCAACGCGAGACGTGTGCAGCCTGCGCCGCATCGAAACCAACACACCACTGCAGTCCTTTATGACGCTCAACGATGAGGCGTTTGTGGAAGCGGCCCGGGCATTGGCGATTCGTATGCTTGAGGAGCAAGCTACCGCCATGCAGGTCGTCAGAGGACTGGAACTGGCGCTGGTGCGCCCCGCCGACAAACAACAGGTAAGTGTGCTGCTGGATCTGCACGACCGTGTATTGGCCGAGTATCGCGACCGGCCCGAGGCGGCAGCGAACTTGATCGGTCAGGTTGATTTGCCTGAAGACACCTCGCCCGCTCATCTGGCCGCTTTGACCGTGGTTGCGAATGTGATTTTGAACCTGGACGAATTCCTCACCCGTTAATGACGATGACCCGCAAGCTGACTGCAGAACTGGCGACCCGTCACGCGCAAATGCAAACGCGTCGGCACTTCCTGCGCAACTGCCAGGTGGGACTGGGCGGGATTGCCTTGTCGCAACTGCCGGGCGGGACGGCATTGCAGGCTGCTTTTCAGGAAACGCCGAAACCCTCCAGCCCCGCGCCGCGTGCCAGGCACATCATCTATCTGCACATGGCCGGTTCACCGCCCCAACACGAAACCTTTGACTACAAGCCGGAACTGGCGCGGCGGCACATGGAGCTGTGCCCTGACGAATTGATGGCTGATCGGGAGTTTCCGTTTATCAAGGGCCGGCCGAAATTGCTGGGCCCGCAATTCGAGTTTGCGCAGTACGGTGAAAATGGCTTGTGGATCAGCGAGTTGTGGCCCCACCTGGCTGCTCAGGCCGACAAGCTATGCATCGTCAAGTCGATGGTGACTGACCAGTTCAACCACGCGCCGGCCCAGTTGCTACTGCACACCGGTACACCGCAATTCGGCGGTGCGGCCATGGGTTCATGGATGACCTACGGACTGGGCAGCGAAAACGAAAACTTGCCGGGCTTTATGGTAATGGTCTCGGGAGGCAAATTGCCATCCGGTGGCAAACAACTGTGGGGCAGCGGATTCCTGCCCGGCGTCTACCAGGGCGTGCAGTGCCGCAGCGGAGGCGAACCGATTCTGTTCGTCAACGATCCGCCCGGTATGAACCGGTCCGTGCGCCGAGCCAGTCTGGACGCGCTGAACGAACTCAATCGACGTGAATACGAACAGTTCGGCGACGCGGAAACCATGACTCGCATCAATCAATACGAACTGGCATTTCGCATGCAGACAGCGGTACCTGAAGTCACGGATATTTCACGCGAGTCGAAAGAGACGCTGGACGCTTACGGAGCACAACCGGGCGCTGCCTCGTTCGCCAACAATTGTCTGCTCGCACGCCGGCTGGTTGAACAGGGCGTGCGATTCGTGCAGCTGTTCGATTGGGGCTGGGATGTGCACGGCACCAACCCCGGCGATGATCTGATCACCCAGTTTCCGAAAAAGTGTCAGGAAGCGGACCAGCCAATTGCCGCCTTGCTGAAGGATCTTGCCGAGCGTGGTTTGCTGGATGAAACTCTGGTCATCTGGGGCGGCGAGTTCGGGCGGACGGCCATGAACGAGGAACGCAACGGATCAAAGCTGCTCGGCCGCGACCATCATCCCGATTGCTTTTCAATCTGGATGGCCGGTGGCGGCGTAAAGCCCGGAATCAG
>CAMYKF010000193.1 GCA_947258905.1 uncultured Pirellulaceae bacterium
CATCGATCCGCGACGCCTCCACGCATGAAATTGAACACGTGGTCGGCGAAGTGTTTCGCCGGGCGCTGATCGTGGACGATTCCCTGAGCGCCCGCAAATCCCTTGCCAAGCGATTGCGGCGTCAGGGGTTTGAGGTGGTGGAGGCCGGTGACGGAATCGAAGCCCTCGGCTGCCTGCGTGATGACGATTTCGATCTGATCGCGACCGACCTCGACATGCCGCGAATGGATGGGCTGGAACTGCTCAGCGAACTCCATCAAAGCGGACGTATGGCTACCTCGGTGGTCGTCGTCAGCAGCCGTCCCCGGGATGAATTCTGGGAACGGGTCAGCCAAAACGGCGCGCTGGCCTACCTCACCAAGCCGACATCGGACGAGTCACTGGTGGCCGTCATCAGTCAGCTTGATGAACTTAAGAACAAACAACCATCCCTGGGAGAGAACCATGAGTGAAAAGACGATTCTGGTGATTGATGACAGCGCGACGATTCGCCGCCTGGTCGACAATGAACTGGGTGCCGATGGCTATCGCGTGATTATGGCAGCCACCGCCGAGGAAGGACTGGCAACGGCCGCCGAAGAGCTGCCGGATCTGATTTTGCTGGATCATCAGTTGCCTGGCATAACCGGCTACGAGGTTTGCTGCCAGCTGATTGAGAGCCCGCAAACCTGTCGAATTCCGGTGGTCTGCAGTTCAACTTTGCGCAAGAAGGCGTATGCGGAATACACCGAACTGGACAACGTGGTCGACATGTTGCCCAAACCGTATACGCCTGATTTGCTGCGCACCATCGTCGCCAATGCCCTGGAGACCGCTTCGCTGATCGTTGATTCGCAATCCGGCGGCACGGCGGTTCCGGAAGTGATTGACGAACTGGCGGAAGGTGATCTATCGGGCAATTTCCGCTGCTTTGGCTTGCGCGAAGTTTTGGACTTTCTGAACAATGGTCGCAAAAGCGGCCAGCTGGAAATCGACCTGGGCCGCAGCCGCGTTGCCGTGCATCTCTCCGCTGGCCGGATTCAGGCCGTCACCGGATCGGGAATTGACACGGCTCTGGTGGCCGATGCGTTGCCACAGGCGATTGCGGATCTGGCTCCCATGGTCAAGTTCACGATGCGTGGAAAGAACTGCAACGAAATCGACGGGCTGGTAGAGTTGCTTGACAACAAAGTGCTCGATGCGCGACTGCTCAAACAGCTGTTGCGGCATCAGGCGGCGCTGCTGCTGGATTATTGCCTGAAGAACTCCCCGCGCAGTTTTCGCTTTGACTCGCGGGCCCAGTCGCCGGTGTTGTTTGCCAAACTGCCACTGGATATCAGCCTGTTGGCGTTGATGGTTGACGCGGCGCTGGCCTCCGGTGACTCCAGCCCCCAGCCTGAACAGCTGGAACAAATGGCCTTCGTGAAGAGTCCGCAACGCGGGCAGAATCTCGATCGGGCGGGTCTGGCCGCCAGCCACATGCAACTGCTGAATGCCCTGTCGGCACCGGTAACCGCCGCCGAACTGGCGACCCGTTCGTCGCTGGATGCGATGGAAATCTACTGTGTATTACAGGGACTGGCCAACGCCGAAGTCGTCACGCGGCAAGAAAAACAAAACACGCTTACGGTGTTCGCGGTGACCGGCGATGCCGAACACGCCCGACGCCTGACGGATTTTTTCAGCAACGAAGCGGACTCGGTAAGCGGCAGGGTCGTTCGCGACTTGCTGGCAATCAAATTGATGTTGCGTCGCGTACGGCCCGACGCCCTGTTGCTGGACTTCGACTGCCAGCAGGCGAGTGAAGTAGCCAGGCAACTTTGCGAAAGCTGCCCCGAGGAATTGGAAGGTGTTCGCTGGCTGGGTGTGGCCAGCGGGTTGCAGGAAGCACCTGACTGGGCTGCCCGCCGCCTGACGAACTTCCGTGAATGGCCGGAATCCGATGGCGATTTGCACGGACTGCTGAGTTCACAGGAATCCAATGAGCAACCCGCAGCGGTTGTGGCTGCCGTCGATTTTTCCTGAGCAGCGAACCTGCAGAAATAACTTTGACCCGATACACAACGGATATTTTTTGGAGAACGAGCAGTGATTCAAACCAACAACGCGGTAGGCGGTTTGGTGGCGATGATTCAGGTCCGTCAGGACTCGAAAAACATCGGCCTGCACCGAATGCAGGACGGCACCAGTCTGATCCTTGGTCGCGATGAATCTTGTGGACTGAGAATCGAGGCACCCGACGTCTCCTCGCGTCATTGCGTGATTCGCATGACCGACGGCAAGCTGTTCGTCAACGACTGGTACTCCGATACGGGCACGTTGGTTAACGGCGAAAAGATCTATTGCGAAACGATGATTCGTGCCAACGACCGGGTGGTGGTGGGATCCTGCGAATTGCGATTTGCCGTAACGCCATCGGAAGCCGCGCTGACCGCCAGCTTTGATGATCCGGTGGCAACGGCCAGTGCCGGGTGCCCGGACGAGGTCGATGAGACGGAGCCAGTCGGGTTGAGCGACGCACCCGCGGTTGGCCCGCCCGTATCTTGCCCGTCGGACACCGCCATTCTGGAATCGATTGAGGGGCTGGAAATCGCAAACACGAATACGCTGCGGCCAGACGTGACTGACGAGTGTGAACTGGAGCAGCAATTGCTGGACGCCAATCAGGAAATCCAGCGTTTGCGCGAGGAGCTTGAATACCAGTTGACTTTGCAGCCACCGATGCCGGCTGCCGCGGTCGCCGCGGATCCCATGTCGGCTGACGATGCGGAATTGATGCGTGCCGAAATCGAACATCTGCAAACCGAACTGACCCAGCGAGATGCCGAACTGGCCGAACTGCTGGACTCCGGCCCCGTTCATTCCGCCCCAGTCAACGACGCGGAAACCACGAAACTGGTGGAACGGCTCGAGCAGTTGCTGGATGAACTGAACGATGCCGACCAGCGGGTGCGGGGCCTCGAAGAACTGGTCGAGGTGGCTGACGAGGCGACACGCGCCGAATTCGAAGAGAGAGAACAACTGGAGACCTGGGTCAGCGAAATTGAGACCCGCATTTCTGATCGCGAGCAGGAATTCCTGGCCCGCGAGGAAAAGTTGCAAACCCGTCTTGCCGAAGCCAATCAGCAAAAGCAGGAGGCGGCCACCAATCTTGCGAAAGTGGTCGGCGGCAAGGGTGCCGAATTCCAGAAGCAAGCGCAGCAACAAATTGCGGAATTGACCCGCCGCAACACAACACTGGTTACGGAACTGGAAGACTCCCGTCAGGCCAGCCAGCGCCTGGAAAAACTGATGGATGAAGCAGGAACCAGCAGCGAAGAACTGAATCGCATCGCCGAACGCGAGGCAAGGATTCGACAACACGAGATCGATTTGTCTCAGGAACGTGCCCGGGTCGCCCGTCAAAAAGCCGAATTGACGAAACTTCGTGACCAACTCGAACGGACCTCCCAATCGCAGGAGCTTACCGACGAGAATCCGGATGTGCGAACCCGTGCCTTTCGCCAGCACCTGCAGGAAATTCATGAGAAGGAAAAACAGGAACGCAAGGAACGCAGCCTGTCAGCCCGCATCTCGCGAATCTGGCATCGGCTGGACGGACGTTAACACAACATCACTTTAGGCATCATGCAAACGAACAGGCACAACCCGACGACGGATACCAGCGAGGTGATACGACGCCTGCGTGCCGTGACTCGGCGTATCGAATCATTTTTCAAGGACCAGGCGGAAAGCCTGCAATCGGCACTTGCGGAAGTCGGTGACACCCAGTCGGCCTTTGATGTGACGCAACGCCGCGTGGCGGCACTCGACGAGGAACGGCAACAGTGGGAGTTGGAAAGGAACGCGGAAATCGCACGCCTCACGCAGGCCAGTGAAGAGCTGGCCATTGCCTGGCAACAACTGGAACAACGGGAACGTGAAGTTGTTTTGGCCGAGGCAGCCGGGATCCATCAATCCCGCCGGCTGGCCAGCCAATCCAGTTCGCTTGGCGAATCGCCGGGCGCCAGCGGCAGCCAGCAGGCCGACGACGCACCGGGTGTGCTGGAAATGCAGCAATTGCAATTGCAGATCAACCAACATTCCAAATACCAGCGCTAGGAAAGAAACATGGAAAACAATGACCTTGTCAGTCTGGCATCGATGGTGAAACCGAGCGGTGGTACAGCCGTAGTTCGAGCCAAATCACCGTCAGCACCACGCGCCAGTGAACACAAGCGGTTGTGCTACGCCCACGGGCTGGCGCGGGGGACAGATACGTCTGCGGCGGAAGCTCGCAAGGCCTGGAAGCTGCTGCAAAAGGACATGGCCCTGGTTCCGGCCGGCCGGATTGCGCTGGTTTGCCAGTCGACGGAAATACCGGATGCCGATACGTTTTCATTTGCCGAAGGGCGATTGCAGGTGGTCAAGAGCAGCAGCTTTTACATCGATCGACTGGCGGTTACCAACCAGGATTACATGGCCTTTGTCAAGGCAGGCTGCTATGCCGACCTGTCGCTGTGGCCCAATCATATCTGGCCCTTGATGGTGCAGTTTGTCGACCGCACCGGATCGACCGGTCCCCGCTTCTGGAAACAGGGAAAACCACCCCGCGATCGACTGGATCATCCCGTCACCGGGGTTTGCTGGTACGAGGCGACGGCGTACGCCCGCTGGGTTGGCAAGCGACTGCCGGATTCGATTCAATGGCAACGATCTGGTACATGGCATTTGACGGCTGACGGCAAGGGGGAATCGGCTCGCTATCCCTGGGGCAGCGTGTTTGAAGAGTCCCGGGCCAATCTGTGGCGTGGTGACCGCCGCGATACCGTGCCAGTTAACCAGTTCGCCGAAGGCACGACGCCCAACGGCGTCTACCAGTTGATTGGCAATGTCTGGGAATGGACGGACAGCCGTTTTGCCCTGTCACAAGCGTCTCCAGTCGCCGATAGCGAGATGTATGAAATCCGCGGCGGCGGATTCGACACCTATTTACCCAGCCAGGCGACATGCCAGTTTCGTTCCGGTCAGCCGGCTTTGA
>CAMYKF010000194.1 GCA_947258905.1 uncultured Pirellulaceae bacterium
CGGGCGAGATGAGATTCCGGGCTGGAGCAGTCCGACGGTTGTCGATTCACCGCGTGGTCCGATGCTGCTGACCTGTGGCACCAATTTCGCACGCGGCTACGATGCGCGAACCGGTGAGGAATGGTGGCGCTACGGCAAACACTCCGAGATCGTGGTGCCCACGCCTTTTGTTGCCCACGATTTGATCTACATCGTCAGCGGATACCGACCCATCCAACCGGTGATCGCCATCGAGCTGGACGCCAGCGGAGACATTACTCTGCCGGATAACGAGACGTCGGGCGAATATGTGAAGTGGTATCAGGCCAGGGGCGGTACGTATATGCCCACGCCGATTGTCTACGGCGATTACCTTTACCTGTGCAATAACGACGGCCGTCTGACCGTCATCGAAGCGACCACGGGTCGTCAGGTTTACCGTAAACGATTGAGTGACGGGCTGTCGGATCTGGAGGAGGACGTGGATATCGGCGGTCGCATGAGCATGGTCGGCTCGCCAGTGGCCGCTGATGGGTACATTTACTTTCCATCCGAAGATGGCTACGTGATGGTGATCGAGGCCGGTCCCGAATTCAAAATGGTCGCCGCCAATCCGATCGGCGAAGCGGTCCTGACAACGCCCGCGATTTCCGAAGGCGTATTCTTCATCCGCGGACAGGAACACGTGATCGCGATCAAGGAAGAGGAATAGAATGGCAGGCATACTCCGTGTGCCGTCAGCCCAGCTTCATGCAACGGCACACGGAGTGTGCCTGCTACTTTACGCCGCCTCGTGGAAGTTGGCTGTTGGCGGCATCCGCCTTTTGACGTTGTTTTTCCTGCCAGCGGAGTTCGGATTCAAGGGCCTGGGCTTCGCGGGCGATCGGCGAGTCTTCTTCCGGTTCGGGAGTTTCGCCGATGCAGATGCGGATGTCGAATTGGGATCCATCTGCCGTTTCACGCCATGCACGACCACCATTGTCCACGCCATCAACGCCAATGCTGTACAGCAGGTATCCCGAATCCGTTTTGCGATATTCCAACCGCTGTTCACTTAACGGGTCTGTAAGCAGTTCGCTGGATCCTTCCTGGGCTTCCACGTCGTCCAGTGATTCGGGATACGATCCGAATTCCTTTCGATAGATTTCAATCAGGCAAGCCACCTGCACCAGGTGCGACTGCAGCTGCATACGAAATTCGTAGTTATTAACCTGTTGCATGGCGGGAAAGAAGCTGGCCACCATGAACTTGCCAACCATCTTGCCCCGGTTTTGCGGGTTGCTCAGTAATGCCAAAATGGCCTTTCGCGGATTGGACAGATCGGTTTCCAGTTCGTAAATTTCTTGAATCAACTCTTCGCACGCTTCATGGCGTTGGCGCGGTGTTTCCTGTTGCAATGCTTCGACACCCTTGTCGTACCACTGGTTGGATGTGCGCATGGCATGCCCCATATCACTGCTGGACAGTACCAGGTTAAGAAATGCTGTCTGCCAGTGACTGGATTCGGGCCCGCCTCCCGGCAGGGCATACATCACCGCCTTGCTACCGTGTTCGGGGGTGTGTTGCAGAATATCCAGACACATAAAACGCTCGCCGATACCGATCCGGTCGGCCAGATCAGACGTGACCGGGTAAGCGGCAATAAATTCGCGATAATCCTCCAGCTGTTCACGGGTCAACAACCCGCTGCCCAGCAACTGCTGTTCGGCATCGCAGCCCATATCGTGAACAGCCAGACTGACCAGTCGTTCGATCAGGGTGAACGACTGGGACACCAGTTTTCCCAACCGCCGAATCGCTTTAACATCTTCGATCGCGGCAGGAATATCGCCTTCACCGAGCGAATTCATGGCCCTGAATCGCAACTGACGGGCAGCATGCCGACATTGCTGGGCCAGCGGCAACAACGCGGCCACGAGAAGTTCGACGTTTTCCTCCCCCAGCGGCTCAATCACCAATGGGTGGTAGTAGCGGGGGCGCTTGGTGGCCTCGACGATCAGATCGAGTGCCTCCTGTTGTTGCTCAAGTGCCTCGGCGAAGTCTGAGTGGTCGGCCGATTTCCATGGGCGAGTCAATTCCTCCGCCTCACGCATCAACTCATTAAACGCTTCGGCTGACAAAATCTCGTCGTCTGTTTCGTATTTGTCCCGAATCCAGTTAATGGGTGCGATCAGTTCGGGGTTGTGCTCGAATCCGTCGATGCCCAGTGCCGCGCAAAACTGTTTGTAAAAAGGCCCTTGCAATTCGGCCCGCTCAATCCCCAACGGGCGGACGAGCAATACGACGGCATTGTTTTCGGGCGTAACGCCCTCGGACAATCGCTCGTTGAGAAACGTCAGGTAATCGATGGTTCCGTCCGGCTTGACCGGTTCGGAAATCACCGTCGTGCCCACATCTTTGGGCAGCCCGCGAAACTGTGTGGAGGGAATCTGCAGAAAGACAAACAATCCGAGCAGCAGAATGATGATCACAAAAGCGATGAAGCATCCGCGTTTTCTGGACATCGGCGGGGACTCCTGATTTCCGATTCCTCAAATGACCGATCCGATTATGCTGCATCGTAAGCGGCCTTCAGCCACTTTTTCAATTCCGCGTTCACATCTCTTTTCGACGTAATGCGGACGCGATGTGACACCATGGCGTTGAAACTGCCGGATGCCTCCAGGCGTCCTGCCGGTTTTGTGCCTTTTAGATTGATGCCTACGTCGACGCGGTCTTTGGTGGACGGCTGAATGATGGCGAATTGCTTGTTGCGTCGGACGCTCACATAGGCTTTCTTTGGCGAGACCTCGACATCCTTGCCGAATTTCTCCACCATCGTCACCAATGCGTCGTAGACAGGACGCAAATCGGCTTTCGCCCCTTTGTACTGCCCATCCACCAGATCACTGCCGCCACTGGCCGGTTTACCGGCATTCAGATATTCATGAGCGATCATATTGGCGAACCCGTGGGTTACGCCGTGATCGGACTTCAGGAACTTGACGATCTGCCCATGCTTTTCCAGTTTCTGCGGCTTAATGATCTTGAGCCACTGTGGCAGCGTCTTGCCAGTCTTCTCCTTGATGTTGGCCTTCATGGCCGCAGCCATTTCTTCGGGCGACTTTGCCATGGGAATTCCTCGAGTAGACAATGGGCATCAAGGCCACCAGTTTACTCGTCCTCGCCGGCAACTGTCAGCCGGGCGCGAATTTCCGCCTCGTCTTTGGGCAGGACGTGTACGCTGCCGTCGGCAAAGCCAGCTTTCAACGCTTCCACTCCTTCGGCAAAAAGTCCTCGCAACGGATTGGCAGGGTCGAATTCCCAGTCATCCGGTTTGGTCCAGATCACCGCAGACTCGGGGGCCGCGTCGAGGATCAAAATCGTCCTCGAAGTTCCATCGGCGACATCGCCTAACCGCAATGGGTCCAGCCGGCCGATGGCGGATTCCCCGGTCGGCATCATCAGGGTGGTCTTGCCTTCGGCCGCCAGCGACTCGTCGGTGATCAAAAAGCGGGGCATTTGGGAAATCAGCTCGCGGTTGTGCTCGCTGTCCCAGGGTTCGTCCAGACGAAACTGCTCGTACAGCTTTCCTTGTTCCAGGAAGGGCAATACCGCCACCCGCCAACTCAACAAAGGTCGGCCTTCATCATCGACGATCGCCGTGGGAGGCAGGGTCTTTTTCCAGTCGTGATAGTTGTGACAGGCGAGTACCAGTTGCCGGATGTTGTTGCTACGTTGTTGCTGCAAGCTGGCCGACTCCATCGCTCCGGCGGTCGCGGAAAGCGCTAAACACAAGCGGTCGAAACTGCCGTCGGACTTGCTGAAGGAAATCTGGAACCAGCCCTCACTCGGCTCGATTTTGGTTTCGGCAAAGACCTTGTCCAGCTGCAGATCGCTGATCGACATGCCTACATCGGTCCCCAGTGACATGTCTTGCAGTGCAGAAAGGGAAGCTTCGTTTCTGCCGAAACGCCCGAAGGCCTCGGCGAGTTCATCAGCCAGCGCACGATTGGCACTCTCATCGACTCCTGAGACTTTCAATGTCAACTCGCGCTGGTCCGGTCGAATTTGCAGCGAGATATCGGAAGCACCATAAGCCAGCATGGCAGGCGAAATGTTTTCAAACGGCGTACCCGGCTGCGGCAAGACTTCGGCAATCGCCCGCCGATGTTCGGCCGAAGGTGCAATGACCAGAGCAATCGGCGCGGTGCCGGCCGACAACATGAGCGAGTTGATCTCATCGTCACCACGTAACGGCAGCGGGTTGTTGGCCAGTCGCTCGAGCACTGCTGCTCGCGCAACGAGCACTCCACGCTCGACGACTTTCGACTGCCAGCCTTCCGCGACCAGCGGCGCAATGACCGCTACAACCGACTGGCCGGCAGCTTCATCAGGACAACTGACGAAAAAGTACGGACCATTCAACGGAACGTCGCCCAGCCCCTGAATCACGTGCAAATCGGTCGCACCGGCGTTGTTCAATGATGTGACGAACCCGGCTGCCATCGGCGCGAACACACGTAACTGGTTGGCCGACGAAGTACCCTCACCCAGCATCTCCACGACCATATCCGCCGTTTCTTGCATGTCCAGGTCTTCCAGATCGATATGAACAAACCCGACGGTATCGGCATCGAAGAGCTCGCGCATCCCCGTTTGGGCATGCAAGTCAATTGCCGGCGTTGACAACAAGGCCGTCAGGATCAACAGGCTGGCAGGAATGAACTGGTTCATGGGGTTCCCTCGGGATGAATCATGGTTAAGCGGCCACGTCCGACTCACTGAGCGAGCCGAATCTGGTAATGGTTCCACGAGTATTTTGCAAAGCCGTAATCGAGCAGCTCAGCGCCGTCGCCATCCCGCCGGTATTCAAACGGCAGGCCGGTCGCCGGGTTGTTTGGAACCGGTACAACGGTGATTTCTTCCAGTGACTCTGGCAGCGTGCCGGTGTCGGCCGCGTGCGCCCGCAGTGCTTCCAGTGTTCGCAAGGCCGCCAGATGTCGTGTCGTCCGCGCTTCGGCCTGCATCAC
>CAMYKF010000195.1 GCA_947258905.1 uncultured Pirellulaceae bacterium
AATGGCATCGTTGGGATGTGAATAGAACTTCTCGATTAACGTCAACGCCGTCATGACCATGACCGCCTGGTTCTTCATGTCGACGCCGTCAAAGTGCTTCTTCAGGTCCGGATATCCGGCGAACATGTGTTCGTAGAATTCTTTCCCAAACGACTGCTTCGAGATCAAAATGGCGTTGATGCTGTCCGTAATTGTCAAACCGTTGCTCATCCAGCATCCTTTGGCGGGCGAAGGGGAGGATTGAGGTGTCGCGGACGTTCACCCAATGTCCCGCGTTCCAAAAACACAGTTTATACGCCAACACGACCTGACTCAATAAACCATAACCAAAGTGGCACCAGCCCAACGTGGGTGCTACCGAATTGGTCTTTCCCTGGCGATTCATCTGCCCCCGCAAATAACGATGTCAAACGACACGCCGTAAGATGTCGCCGGCCATCGTGGTCACATAGACAATTCAGTCACTTACTATGCTGATGAACGACTTTCTGGAACGACATGTCGGGAATTGAGCGCGAGTGGAATCGGCCGAATTCGACAGTAAGCAATACGCGACAGTAAGCAATACGAGGACCATGCCATGAACGCTCCCATCAGCGATATCGCCTTCACGCCGTCGGTAAAACGGGCCCAACAGCAACGCGGTTCACGCGACGCCTATGCCCGCATGGAACAGCGAGGCGGATGGCAAAGTCGAATCACCGACGAACTGGCAGAATTCATTTCGCAACGCGACTCGTTCTACCTGGGATCGGCCAGCGCTGACGGTCAACCGTACATCCAGCACCGGGGAGGTCCGCGTGGCTTTCTCAGGGTGCTGGATGACAGGACACTGGCCATCCCCGACTATGTGGGCAACGCCCAGTATATTTCGCTCGGCAACCTTGACGAAAACGACAAGGCATTCATCTTCCTGATGGACTATCCCAACCGGCGACGCATCAAGATTTGGGGAACGGCCCGGGTTGTCGAGGATGATGCTGGTTTGCTGGATCAACTGGCGGACCCTGATGATCGTGGCCGGCCCGAGCGGGCTTTCCTGTTCGAGGTCTCGGCATGGGATATCAATTGCCCTCAACACATCCTTCCCCGCTGGACCGAGGACGAATTGACCGCGAAACTGGCAACGCTACATCAGCGTATCGAGCAGCTGGAGATCGAGAATCGCCGCCTGCACAGCCAACGGACGTCAAAACAGGACATCATCAAATCATGAGTGGCACGACACAAATCGATCAGTTCCTGGATGGTTCCCCTTACGCGGTCGTCGGCGCATCACGGGATCGACACAAGTACGGCAACAAGGTACTGCGCTCGTACTTGCAACGCGGTCGTCCTGTGTATGCGGTCAACCCGCTGGCTGATGAAGTCGAAGGGCTTGAGGCCTATCCCGATCTCTCGTCGTTACCCGAGTCGGTTCACGGGATCTCGATCATTACGCCGCCTCACGTCACCGAACAGGTTATTGAGGAAGCCGGCAGGTTGGGCATCCGACATGTCTGGATGCAACCGGGTTCGGAGAGTGACATTGCGATCGAGCGCGCTCAGGCTCACCGCATGAACGTCATCGCCGGTGGACCATGCGTGCTGGTCACGCTGGGATATCGCGAATCTGCGTGACGACGGGAACGTTTTTTCGGCAGGAGCCTCAATCTGCCAATTAAGGGACCGGTCCTGGGCCATACCGCGACCTGCAAGCGCAGCCACCAGCACGTCGTTAAAGATTGCGCTGCAGGAAATCCGTCATCAGCTGATAAAGGTGCAATCGTTGCTGCGGGTCGCGAACACTGTGGCGATTGGCCGGATACACCATCATCTCGAATTGCTTGCCGGCTTTCTGCAGCGCATGAACCAGTTGCATCGTATTGCTGATGTGCACATTGTCGTCGACGGTGCCGTGGATCAGTAGTAACTGACCATGCAGGTTTTCCGCGGCTGGCAACACGCTGGATGACGCGTAGCCGTCGGGATTACGCTGCGGCGTGTCCATGTAGCGTTCGGTATAAATGGCGTCGTAATTCTTCCAGTCCGTCACCGGTGCGCCGGCAATGCCGGCCTTGAACGTCTTGCTGTGAGTCATGGCGTAGGCGGTCATGTAGCCACCATAACTCCAGCCCCACAGACCGATCCGATTCGCGTCCACCCAGTTATGGTTGCGCTTAAGCCATGACACCGCTTCTTCCAGATCGGCCAATTCGTTTCGAGCCATATCGCGGTAGATGGGCCACGCCTGTTTGACGCTACGATATGAACATGACTGGTTGTCAACGACAAACACCACATAACCCTGCTGCGTCAGATACTGGTGCCACAGATACGTCTGACCAGCGAAGCGGTCGCGCACTCGAGGTGCCTGCGGTCCGCCATAAACATGCACGAGCACCGGGTATTGTTTGTCCAGGTCGAAATCCAGCGGCTTGAACAGCATGGCGTCCATGACCGCGGAATCACCTTCTTCGTTAATTTCAAACGTGAGGAATTCCGGCTCGCGAACTGCCAGGTGTTTCAGCCGGTCATCGAGATTGGGAATGACATGCCGCACCAGGCTTCCATCGGATTTGAACAAATGGATGTGTTCCGGATCGACGGCTGTGCTATGACGGGCCAGAAGATAACTGAAGTCGTCATTGAATTTCAGATCGTAATTGCCGGGCATGTCCAGCAAGTTCT
This sequence comes from uncultured Pirellulaceae bacterium, assembly GCA_947258905.1. Taxonomy (GTDB): domain Bacteria; phylum Planctomycetota; class Planctomycetia; order Pirellulales; family Pirellulaceae; genus CAJQPP01. Next base: position 2,671 of record CAMYKF010000195.1, read on the forward strand.
TCAGGTCGCTGCCATCGAGCTTGACACTCATGCCCGTAACCCGAGTCGGTGTTTCCGGCGATCCCGTGAAATACACGAGTTTATTTTCAAAGTCGCAACCGAGCAACTGACGGACTTCCCAGTCATCCGTGGTCAACTGTGCCAATTCCCTGCCATCGGCCGCATAGCGATAAATGGCGTTGTAGCCGCTACGCGGACTGAGCCACAAAAAAGAACCGTCATCGAGTATGACGGGGTCGCCGGGGCTGCGAATCCATGCGTCGGTCTTGTCTCGCAACACCAGTTTCATTTCGCCGGTATTGGGATCGATGCGATACAGTTCCAAACGCGATTGAATCCGGTCCTGTAATTGCAGCAACAGAGTCTGATCCGTCGGATCCCAGGTGACCCGCGAAATCAGCCATTGTTCGGTTGCCTGATCCAGTCCCTCGGGCTGGCCGACCGGCGGCAACTCGGCCCACTCGGTGCGGTTTGTCTCGACGCCATACACGCCGACCCTGACGATCGGAAGCGGATCACCGGCCTTGGGATAGGCGGTAACTTCCAGCTCGCCGCGAACTGGCAGATGATCCGTCACGGTGTACTGTTGCACGGGGGATTCATCGGTCCGCAGAAAGGCGATTGCTTCTCCATCGGGCGACCACCAAAATGCCCTGAAATTGCCGCGACCGTAAAGCTCCTCCTGATAGACCCAATCCAGCTTGCCATTCAATATGGACTCCGAGCCATCGGATGTAACGGCCGTGGGACGGCGATCACCCTGTTCCAGCAGCATCAGGTTGTTGCGAGAGACAAATGCGACGGACGTGCCTTCCGGGTTCAATTCGGCCAGTTCGGCCGGAGCTTCATCCGTTCCCAGTTCCAGGGCTGATTTGCTATCGGCATCATAAACGATCGTCCGCTGGTCCTTTTCCAGCAAGAACAGCTTCTGGTCCTCGCCACGCAGCTGGATGCCGGCGGCGAGGATTTCCATTAAGTCCCTGCGCCCCATGCCCTCGATGTCACGCAGCGCGTCGGCGACTTCGTCGAGGTCAAAGGGAATGGGCAGGCGGCTTTCCGCGCCGGACTCCACGTCGACGGCAATCCGCCGGCCGTTTTTTTCAATCGAATAGGATCGTCCGCCTTCGAGCCATTGGACATCGTCCAGAGAAACTTCGGCCAGCTGAATTTTTTCAGGCCCGAAGATATCCGGGAGTCGCAGTTTTCCACCAGGCGTAATCTCGTTCACGAATTCCGTCGCAAATGCAGGGGCCGTATCCAGACGCAGGATCGGATAGTCCGCACCCTCGGACAACCACGGGTCCAGAAAATTCCATGTCACGAGGCCTTCGTTGGTCTCCGGTTCGAGCATGTAGGATGCCAGTCGCCCCAGCGGCTGGGCCGTGCGGACCAGAAAACTGCCTGCCGGAATTTCGCGGATTTCGCGACGCGAAGTCGCTTCCAGATTCACCATGTTGTGCCTTTGAAAGGTGCGACTCGATCGATTGATACGAGAAACCCGGTATACGGTCGCATCAACCTCAACCGTTTCAGGGACCCGTTCCACCTGCAAGCCGTGCATCTGCAGCCGCTCGGCATGCAAGCTCATCTCCGCAGGGATCACATACGCATACGGCATGCTGACAGAAGTCACCGGCTGGAAGTTGCCAATAAACGTCACTTCGTAGTTTTGCGGCTCGTCGCCATCGTAACCGCGAACCGTAAACGTCCCGTCAAACGGAACCATGCGCGAATCGAGATGGATCAGCGTCGCGGCAGGCTCATCATTGCCGGCTGCAATATCACGCTGGCGAACGTCAGCCAACAGCTGTTTGACATCCGCGGCGTTAGCGCGCACGTGCTCGATGCACTGTCGCACGAAGGCATCGGTGCCCTCAATGCGGTCGCGATAGCTGGCGTACGAATAGGCTTCGGAAAGAATGCCCAATCGACCACGCAGCCCGACGTATTCGGTGCTGTAACGGGGCTCATGACCGTAGGTGACCCATTGGGAATTATCCGCGCGGAAATTGCCGTAATAAAATGTCAGAACGTCCTTTTTTTCCAGTGCCCGGGTAACCGCTGGCATCATGTTGTTCCGCAGGAAATCGCGAATCGCCTGCGGTGACGTGGGGTTATGGGGAATATCGTACGTCAATACATACTGGTGCCGCGAACCATTGGTCGTGTGACAGTCGATGAACATGTGCGGATCGAAGCGGTCGATCAGGGCCACCAGATTGGCCCGAACCTGAACATACGGAGCCGGCTCATCGGTATCAGGGTCACGGTCAACACGGATTGGAGCATCCGGTCCTGCGATGGTTTCGTCTCCGACGTTG
>CAMYKF010000196.1 GCA_947258905.1 uncultured Pirellulaceae bacterium
CGCGGGGCGCAACGAGTATGGCTCAAGCGGCGAAGAGCGTAGTGAGCCGCCGGAATCAGAATCATCCGAGGAAGAATTTCCGGAATGGGTGGCCCCGGGCGAACCGAGAGAAATTGAGGCTGAGTTTGGAGAAGGATTCGCGCTGGTCAGCAAGGACGAGGAATTTGAACTGAGATTCCATATCCTTACGCAAATTGACTTCAAGTTCTTTTCACCGGATGACCAGGAGCCGTCAGGTGTCGACGGCGTGTACATTCCCCGCTTGCGAGTGTATTTCGAGGGCAAACTTACGGATCCGTTTCGTTACGAAGTGTCTTTACAACGAAGCGTCGAAGGTGAGTTTGATATTCTCGATGCCAATCTGGACATCGTGTTCAGTGAGGGTTGTCAGTTGCGCTTGGGTCGCACGCTGATTCCCTACAGCTATTCATGGTACAACCATCTGGAACAATACTTTATTGTTCCAGAGCGTCCGCTGTTCCCGCTCAACTACGGCTTGTCGCGTGCGGCAGGAATTCAGCTGTGGGGCGAAGATAGATTCCGTCGCTGGGATTACTCGCTGGGCCTCTTCGACGGGCGAGCAGCGGGCCTGGCTGACGATTCGACGACCACGGATTTTGTCAGTTACCTGAACTTGCGGCCCTTTGTCACGCGACGTCCCGGCGGTCTGCTGGAAAACCTGAATATCGGCGCTTCCCTGGCCGTTGGCAAGAATCGTCGGCCGGCTGAATTATTGCCCGGTCGGACTTCCATCCAGTCTTCGGAAAACGATGAAGCGTCCAAGGCTGCCTCAGCGGTATTCTTTGAATTTGAAGAGGATGTTGTGGGGTTCGGAGATCGGTTGGTCGGTGGGATCCATGCTGCTCTGTACCGGGGACCGGTTTCCATGGAAGCGGAATGGAATTCCGGTAAAGCGGAATTGTTGAACGAGGGTACGGACGCAACCGCCGACTACCTGGGGGACGGGTTTCATGTCACGTTTGCGACGTTCCTCACCGGGGAAACAATCAGTGGTCGCGATGTGGTACAGCCCTGCCGTCCCTTTGACCCGCGTTTCGGATGCGCCCAGCTGGGTGCCTTTGAGCCGTTTGTGCGGTACAGCTATCTCAAAATCGGCGAATCAGTCTTTGATCGCGGATTCATCGACGCTGATGAATGGACTAATGAAGTCTCCATGACCGACATTGGCATGAACTGGTATCTGAACCGCTATGTGAAATTCTATTTCGACTGGCAGCACGCTGCCTACGGTTCACCCGTGCTGGTCAACGAAGAAATCGGCAAGTTCAGCACTTTCAACGATACGTACTGGGTCCGTTGCCAATTCTATTTCTAGCTATAGCTGGAAGTCGTTTGAAAGCCAGTTTCCTGCGGTAGCTCGGTCTCTCCGAGACCGGGAAAACAGGGCAAAACGAGTCCCGGCGCGCCGGGACTCGCCTACCGTATTCGTAGCAAATCTCGTGAGAGATTTGACCGGTCATTCAAAACTGTTATCGCTCGACTGGCAGCGGTACCTGACGATCACTCATCAAATAACGGAGCAGGTCGACAATCTGGGCGTCACTGAAATTCGTCAACATCCCGTCGGGCATCACCGACTTTTCCGAATCGCGAATCCCGTCGATGTTCTGTCGATCGATGGTGAGGACTTCTTCGGGAGTCTGCACGCGGATGACCTGCTCGCCACGCTCCACAATCAGACCGGTCACCAGTCGGCCATCGGCCAGCGCAATGACTGACGAACGGTAGGATTCAGCAACAGAACTGCTGGGATCGATGACGTTAACCAGCAAGTAGTTCAGGTTGTTGCGATTGGCACCGGTCAGATCAGGACCGGTATCGCCCCCGACACCATACAACGTATGACAACTGGCACAGTTGGCGGCGAACAGTTCCCGACCGCGGGATGCATCGCCGCCCTGCAACTCGTTGGAAGCATCCAGCAACTCGGCCGTCAATTCATCGATCAACGCCTGTTTGTCCGCTGGCGAATCCTTGATCGTACCCCAGATCTGTTGCAACCGTGTGCGCAGCTCGTCGTCGTTGTGGGCGAACATTTGCTGTGCGTGCCACGCTGTGATCGCAGCGCGCGGGATTCGCTGTTGGTCGACGGCGTTTAGCAAATCCATGGACCACGGCTGCCTCGAAACCAACGTGTTCAGCGCGATCGCCTGGCCCTCCGGGTCCAGATGCGGCCAGCGGTTGATGATGACGCGAGCCGCCTCTGGCTCGTCACAATGCGCCATGGAGCGTACGACGGAGTTGGTCAGGCGTTTGTCGGAAATCAGACGACGCAACACCGGGAACAGGTCATCGGGCTGCGACTCGGCCCACGAGCGAATGGCTGATCGGCGCACGGCATAATCGGCATCGGGATCCGTAGCGATTGCCTTTAATTGACCAATGGCCCTGCCGTCTCCAAAGACCACACCGATGGTGTTGACCAGTTGCGTCAGCGACTGGTTGTTGCGGCCCAGTAACTGCCGGCTGACATCAGCCCAATTGGCAGGCGGCTTGGCCACGGCCCAGCCACTGACCGCCTTGCTGAATCCGGTCAAGGCATTGACGAGCCGCGCCTCATCCGTTTCCGAACTCAGCCAGTCCAGCACCGCAACGGTCGGTTTGGCATCGTTGCGATATTCCGAAACGATCCGTCGCACGATGTTTTCAGTCAGCAGCGGGAAGCGTGTGTTTCGTGCCAGATCGATGGCGGCCATCTGGTTGGACATTACACCCGGTTCGATGCCAAACCAGACGAGGTGCGGTTGCACACGATCTGTGGCGTCCGACTCGTGTTGCGAAAGCGTTGCAGCTACCCTGAATTTCCATTCATCGGGCAATCGCGGGATGGCCGATGCCACGTACAGCCGCACCAGTCCGGAAGAGTCGTTGTTTGCCATATCAAGCAATGCCGTTTTCCTTGCATCGTTGATTTCGTCCAGCCCGTCGCTCCACAGGCGAACGGCCCACGCACGAACGTGCTCGTTGTCAAAACCTGCCGCCGCATCCAGCAAATCGTCGTTGCCACCGATCGAGTACAACGCCCACATGGTGCGCAGGTGACGCCGCACATCGTACGGATTCTGTCCGTGCCGGTGAATGTTTTCCTCGTTAAACATCGCGCGTACAGTTTCACGCGCGACATTCAATTCGGCACCGAAGGCATGCCGTTCCTGCAGCAAACGCCGCGCCTTGCGAGAATACCATTCGTTGGGGTGAGTGAGCAGATAAGCCAGTTGCTCTTCATCGACCGTCGACAAGTCGTGTGGTTGGGGCGGATCGGGTGGACCAAACGTTATTTTGAAAATCCGCCCGGAACTTCGATGAATGCCGTCGTTCTCGTGGCATTCCCCGATGTCGGACCAATCCAGCAGGAACACGCCACCGTCGGGACCGTAAATCATCTCGACACCGCGAAACCATGGGTCACGGGTCTTCATAAAATCAGCCGCGTGGCGACCGACATAGCTGTTACCCTCGCGATGAATGGTGTCGTTGTTGAGGCGGCGGCCGTGGAAGTTGGCCGTAAACAACGTGTTGTGGTACTGGCGGGGCCATTGACGGCCCTGATAGATCATCAATCCGGTATGGGCATGTCCGCCACCGGCGGCATCGGTGCCCGGCGACAATTCCGGCCGCTGTCCCGCCAGGGCGTGCGACTCGCCGGTGTCCCAGTGAACGTGGTCGGCCGTTTGCTCAATCACCTGATAAGTGTGCGGATTGAAGTGGGCTCCGTACATGCGGCGAAAGCGTGCGCCCGGCACGACATGAAACAAGTGCCCGATGACCGTGTTGATCATGAACATTTCACCGTGCTGATCGTAGTCGAATCCCCACGGGTTGGTGCTGCCCTGGGCGACGATCTCGAATTTATGGTGCACCGGATGGTAGCGCCAGATCGAGCAATTCATCGGCACGCGTTCGGACTCTGTGGCATCGGGCTTGCCGACAAACGACGTTGCCTGAATGCCATGACGCCCGTACAGCCAGCCGTCCGGTCCCCAGCGCAATCCGTTGACGATGTTGTGGCGGATCACGTCGCCTTCAAATCCATTGAGCAAAACCTGCGGCGGACCATCGGGCTGGTCATCGCCGTTGGCGTCGGGGATGAACAACAGGTTGGGGGCTGCGGTCAGCCAGACGCCGCCAAACCCCAGTTCGATACCGGTAACCTTTTTGCCCTGATCCCAAAATACCGTGCGTGAGTCACAGACTCCGTCATGATCGGAGTCTTCGAGGATCAGGATGCGATCGCTTTGGGTCAGATCGTAGTTGGTGGAGCTGTCCGAGTAGGTCAGGTTCTCCACCACCCACAACCGGCCGCGGTGGTCGGTGGTGGCGGCGATGGGCTGCCGCACGTCGGGTTCGGCGGCAAACAGCGTTGCCCGAAACCCGTCGGGCAATTGCAGCATGTCCAACGCCTGCTGCGGCGTGGTGAACGGCAAGGTCAATGCTTGCGTATCGAAATCATCCTGTGCCCAAATGCAGCGCGGCGAGGCCAGCAAGAGAATGATGACAAACCAGCAGCGATGGGGGAGAAGCATGGGCTATCCAGTATTTTCGGCGGCCGGTGTGCTGTAAGCCAGTTCCTGTTCGGCCATTGCCAGCAATTTCCTCTGGTAACGACTTTGCACAACATCGATCACCACGATGATAAAGATCACGAAATAGAACGTGGCCTTGGACATCGCCGTAATCTCGTGCTTGAAGAGGTGCATGTGAGCCAGGTGGGCCCCTTCGGAAACCAGCATCACGCCCACGATTAACAGGATAAACAGCCCCAGCACTTCGTACATCCGGTTTCGTTTTAGAAATTCGGCCACATGGTCGGCCATCACCATCATCAAAATCCCGCTGATGATAATCGCAATCGCCATCACCCAGATGTTGTCTGTAAGCGCAATCGCACTGAGGATGGAGTCGAAGGAGAACACCAGGTTCATGGTCATGATCCAGAAAACG